>JACRKI010000099.1 GCA_016215305.1 Candidatus Woesearchaeota archaeon
GAGACTTTTTTCTAGATAAAGCAGTCGTGTTATGCAGCAGTTTCCTTTCGAACACTGAACGTTGATGTGAAGTGTCTTCAAGGAAAAGAAGCGAGAGAAGAATTTTTTCTTCTCCTTCTCTTTTTTATTTATTTTTGATTGATTATTTCTAGAAAATGGTCAAAAAAACACTTCTTCAGTCCGATCTACTGTACTAACAACCCTGCATCTGTTATCACTGACATAAAGGGAGAGTAATGAATTTTGATTTATAAAAATGATGCAGGAAAATGCACTGTTAAGGGAATTATAATAGAATAGTTTCATTCTAAATAATTTGTTCAATATCAAAAGAACAAATCCCTTCTACTTCACCAATTGAGCCATCTGAAGCTCTAATTCTCATCTTTGTGATAAGTTCATACGCATCAAAACCATAAACACAAAGAAAACTATTTTTTATCCTGTGAGCAGACTATAAAGCGGAGTAAAATCTCTTCTCGTGACACTAATTGTTGCATCTGGATGTACTCTTCTTGGATTATTTCCTTTCATGACATAGACAAAATCAACTGCAACTCCTTTTGCCTGAATATCTGAAATAGGCGCAGCGTCTTCCTGAGAATCACCAACTATCAAAACGCGTTTTGGATCGTATGTTCTTATACTATCGAACACTTTTATTCTTTTATTATCCTGCTCTGCGTATCCACGATTGCATCTTAGTTCTTGAACAGTTTTATCGACAATCTCACAAATATTTCTGGAAACAATAATTTTGAATGCACGAGGAAAATAACCAACAAAATCCTGCGCGCCATGATAGAGCGGTGTTACTGCTCGCTCCGCAAGTTCTTTTCTTTCCTCAGCAGAAAGCTCTCCAAGAACATATTCTCTGTAATACGCAAAGGATGCTGTTTCTGCATCTTTTATACTCCCACCATGCAATACTTCAGAAGCAATTTCTTTTGCAGTATAGAATGCCCAGCAAATATTAGGAAGCACTAAAGCGGGCGTCAGAAGACCAAGCATCGCCATTCTTTTCGCAGGACTATCCCGCACACAATCATCAATGTCAATGACCACAAGCGCATCTTCAGAATTATATGATGCAAGTCGTTCGACGAGTGTTTCTCTTTTATATCGAGACAAAATTGGTTCTTGTCCTTCTTGAATTATGGATTCCATAACCCCAGAATATTGAAGAAGGTTATAAATGCTCTTCCTTATTCGTGCTTTACGCAACATATACTATGAGTAGTCCAACAATCATCAGGAGATCAAAAATTATTTCAAACTTCGCAATCTTTACTGTATACCCCCAGAGACAAAACAGAATTGGTTTTGTTTTTCCAAGATAGTCTTTGTTCGTTCTCTTATCCAACAATCGCCCATCTGCAGTAATGTGATCCAAAAGCATGTGACTATAATAGCCAATCATTACCGCAGCTGCCCAATACGACGCATACTTTGAAATTATAATAAACAGAATGGTAATGATTAGCATCCCATTCTTATGGTGAATAAAGGTTCTGTCATCAATGTGTTTTTTGAACGCATCATCAGCAGTTTTCATGACACTGATTTCTCCTGTCATAACAAAATGATGAAGGGAATGATCCAGATCAATCAAAACACCTACTATCACTGCAACAATCACAAATCGCTGATCGACATATCCTAATTTGACAAGAAGTTCTCCTATAAATAATGGGAAGAGAAAATGTGATTGGGGGTACATGCATTGTTTATGCACCTGATTTTATATATATTTTTGTATTTTTCTGACTCACCTCCACAAGACAAAACCACTGGACATTTTCTTTCTTTTTTTGCTCTTTTTGTGTACTTTTTTCTTAGAGCTTTGTATTATTTCTAAAAACACCGTCCACAAGACAACAACCACACAGCACTAGACACGCACGCGTGAGATATATAAAGAAGAGACCAAACACCATACGTATGGAAGAAAAATCACTCGTGGTCTTTGAAGACAAGCAGATCAGAAGACAATGGTATAATGCTCAGTGGTGGTTTGTTATAGAAGATGTCGTCTCTGTTCTTACTGATTCTAAGGATCCCAAACAATATATCCAAAAAATGAAACAGAGAGATGAACCTTTAGCTCAAGGGTGGGTACAAATTGTACGTACCCTTCTTGTGGAAACTTCTGGTGGCATACAACAAATGAGCTGTGCAAACACAGAATCCATTTTCCGCATCATTCAATCTATTCCTTCCAAAAAAGCAGAGCCTTTCAAACAATGGCTTGCGAAAGTAGGCTATGAACGTGTGCAGGAAATAGAAAATCCAGAACTTGCCCAAGCACGAATGAAAGAACTCTACAGACAAAAAGGATATTCTGATGATTGGATTGAAAAAAGAGTTCGCGGCATTGCTATTCGACAAGAATTAACTGATGAATGGAAACAACGTGGAGTTGCTGAAGGAAAAGAATTTGCAATTTTGACCAATGAAATTTCCAAAGCTACTTTTGGCAAAACAATCGAGGAATACAAAGAGTTCAAAGGGCTTGAAAAACAAAATCTGCGAGACCACATGACTGATCTTGAACTTATTTTCAACATGCTCGGAGAACGAGTGAGTACTGAGATTACCAAAAACAAAGATGCGCAAGGATTTCCGGAATGCGAAACTGCTGCACAAAAAGGCGGCGCAGTTGCCGGCAGAGCACGCATTGATACTGAAAAAGAAATAGGCGCTCCAATTGTTAGATCTGAAAATTATTTGGTGACAGCTGAGAAGAAAAAGAGGTTGGAAAAGAAATAAGCATGTTTCACCTGACTTTTTGATACTGGAACTGACTCAATTTTCTCACGAACAGACAGAAGCCTTGGCAAACATAATCCCGACTATGTCGAGATTATGAAGCTTACATTTCACGTAAGCAAGGCATGTCATTTTGATTTATTCTTTCGATATTTTAAAATATTTCATCGAGAAAATAATAATTACATGAAGATACCTTAGCGGTGCTAGTGCGTGTGTTGCTTCTACTTGTTCGTGAATTTTGCGTTGTCGATTCGTGAAGAAGATACAAATATTGTAAAATCCTCCATAAGCAGAGCGAATGCAAGGATTTTATTAAAATTTCTTAAAATGACTTGCCACTTCAGAAAGTTCCACATGACCCATCAATGTCTGCCTGCAGCAATAACGAACTACTCCTAAACTGTCGAGTACTTTCTTTCGATCTTCGCCTTTCGCTGTTCGCTTCTGATACTCTTCCCAGAGGTGAGCAACTGGTTTTCCACAACTGTAACAACGCATTTGAATAATCATTTTGACCTCATCTGTAGGATTTCTGCACTTTTGCCCGCGCCTGACCATGACTATTTGGTTTTGC
>JACRKI010000100.1 GCA_016215305.1 Candidatus Woesearchaeota archaeon
ACATGCACCAGACAGGTTTGCTGACTCCCCTCATCTGTCAATTGAAGACACTTCTCTTTATTCAATTGGGAAACTGCTTCTGCCGCAAGAATCGTTTGCTGGCATTCACTTTGTAACGTTGTGCTTACCATATTCGCGCATATATTTTTATTTTGATCCGCAGTCGCTTTTATATAATATGCATTGTCTTTGCAATTTGATTCACAGGAACTGCATTTATTTATGCAATTTGCATATTGCTCTCCTTGAAGACTGTCCGCTGTAATTCCCGCAGGTGGCTGCGGCACTTCTATTTTTGTGATCTGCCAGCCAAGAAAACTGCAACTGCTTGCAAAGAAAAGAATGGCAAAAATGAGTATAAGAACGCTCAAGACCAATTTGTTTCTCATAGCTTTTCTGGAGATATTCTGCTATAAATAGTTTTGTGTTTTATGAGATTGTCATCTCTTCGTCATTTCAGCAGTCAAGAAAAACAGCGAGAAAGCAGGCACTCCTCTAGAACACATTTGAGTTTGATCGAAAATGTTTTCTGGGAGAAGAAGCGAGAGAAGAGTTTTTTCTTCTCCTTCTATTTTTGTTGCTTTTTCAGAAAGTATGATTTATTTATGTTCTTTACTATTATTCAAAACCACAATTTTTTGAAACATTACCTGTTTTATTTTTTTTTAAACCTCGAGAAATACACAATCGCAAACAATAAAATAACCGGAATCACCAAGGGGATCAGGAAATACCAGCTTGTCTTGACGCCAGACTCACTTGTAATCGCAATCGGCACAACCTTATCAACGCTTTCTGTATTTATGGGCACATTCACATCATACTCAATGTCCTGCGCATTTTCCACTGCGGCGAAATGCCACATCATCACTGGATCCGCATTAATGACCTGGAACTGACCAGTCAAAGTCAGATTATTGAACGCAGCCAACTCTTTTGGAATCACCGTGTAAATATCAGCAGGCGTTCCAAGCACAGAGGAAACTGCGGGCTTCACGGTGAGATGAACTCTGGTATGGTTTTCCACTTCTCCTGTAAACTTATTTTTGACTTGTATACTCGTCATTGTTTGTATCAACGTAAAAAGCGGGAAACTGCTTTGCAACTGCTCTTGATTTACTGATACCGCGTCTGCAATATCCGGCCGCAGCGCATAGTGCGAAGTGACTGTTTCTCCACTGCTCAACAAATCATAATAATCATCAAGATTGACCGCAAGATAAAAGACAACGTTGTCTGTTCCTACTTGGTTGTTGTCTTTGTCATACGCAACAACGGTCAGATTTTGCAGCGCGCTGAGGTAGCCAATCAAATCAAGCGGCTCTGTGTCATCTGACCGAAAATCAATAATGGAATCGTTCTGCATTGCATCCTGCATACTCCTATTGCCGACATACTGCACCCACTCGCCATTTCGCATGATTCTGTAATAGGAAACATCATCTCCAATATCGACGGAAATTCTGATGTGATGCGCTTTCCCGCCAGTTCTTGGATAATCAAAATAGGTGTCGCTCCAAGGACCATAGGTCGCATCATTCTGCGGGAAAAGAATTTTGATTGATTGCGCGGATGAAGAATCCCGCGCAGAAAAAAGCGGCAGCGCTAAAAAAAATAATGCCAAGACAAATATTGAAAAAATACTGCCTCTCTTCATCATCCTTTATTTTTGGAAAAGAGAGTATATAAAGATTGCTGAAATTGGGCTGCGTAGAAATCATTAGCTCAATTGAATTGATCTACTTTTTTCCGCCGCCGAGTTCGCACACTTGTCCTTTTTTCTCCCCCTTACTAACAAGGGGGAGAAAAGAGATAAGGAAAGAAAAAACAAAAGATGGCGGAAAAAAGTAGGCATTAGACTTTTCAAAGAGGATTTCTACGCAGCCTGAAATGGAATGATTCGACTTTCTCTGTTATTTCTTCATTCCAATCTGTTCCGCGATTTCTTTCATTTCTTCCTGAGAAAATGTTTTCTTGTTTTTGAAATCCGGAAATCCAATAATTCCATCGTCTTCGTATCTTGGAATCAGATGAATGTGCGCATGATGCACTTCTTCTCCCCACGTCACTGCATGGACAAACATTGCAGGGATTTTCTTCACCATTTCCTGTGAAATTTTCTGCGCAATTGTCCAATACTTTCCTTGCTCAGGCACATCATACACCCAACGAAAATGTTTCTTTGGAATCACAAGCGTGTGCCCTTTGTTCACGGGATTAATGTCAAGAAACGCAAGATACTCATTGTCTTCATAGATTTTATTGCAGGGAATTTCTCCTTTCGCTATTTTGCAGAAAATACAGTTTTCCACCATCTAAATCCTAACCTTCTTCAGCATCATCTCCACAACTTTATCTGTGGTCAATCCTTTTCGCTCTGCTTCGAAATTCAGAATAATTCTGTGACGCAAAATCGGATACGCCATTTCTCTAATGTCTTCTTCACTGACATGCGCTCTTCCCTGCATCAACGCTCTCGCTTTTGCCGCAAGAACAAGCCCAATCGACGCCCGCGGAGAGGCGCCAAACTCAATAAACTCCTTATCTGTTCTTGTCAACGTCACAAGGGCGATGATATACTTTGTCAAGTCATTCGCAATCGGAACTTGCCGCGTAAATCGCTGAAGCGCCAGCAAAGAATTTTTTCCCAAAATTTTCCTGAGCGGCTCCTGATCATTTTTGCTGTACTGATTGACAATCTGGAATTCTTCGTCAATAGTCGGATAGCCAACCAAAATTTTGAGCAAGAATCTGTCCTGCTGCGCTTCTGGCAGCGGATAGGTTCCTTCCTGCTCAATCGGATTCTGCGTCGCAAGAACAAAGAATGGAGGATCTAATTTATGCGTCATGCCGCCCGCAGTCACCTGCTTTTCCTGCATCGCTTCCAAAAGCGCAGACTGCGTCTTTGGCGTTGCTCTGTTGATTTCGTCCGCAAGCAGGATGTTTGTGAAAATCGGCCCTTTCTGGAATTTGAACACCCGCTTTCCTGAAGATTCATCAATGATTTCTGTTCCTATAATATCTGACGGCATCAGATCAGGAGTACACTGAATTCTGCGGAAATCCAATTCCATGACTTCAGAAACCGCTTTAATGAGAGAAGTTTTTCCCAATCCAGGATAACTCTCCAGCAATCCGTTTGAACCGCAGAGCATACAAACGATGACTTGTTCAACTACTTTCCGCTGTCCGATAATTGATTTCTCAATTTCCGCGTGAATGGTATCAAATGTCTGTTTCAGTTTTTCTATCTGGAGGCTGGTCATGTGGTGTCACCGCTTTTTTGTTTTCTATTTTTTAGTCGTAATTGCGTACTTTGCTAAAATAATTCCTAATATATATTCTTTTCTTTTTTGACAATGATTCTTCAAAAGATTTTCCCCCGAAAATGTCATCCGGCAAATCTGTCGCCAATGATTCCTGTGGAATTTGAAGCCGAAGCGCATTCACATTGTTCAAATTATTAATCGAAAAATCATCATTAAGGTTATCCATGCTGCTGCCCAGCAAAGAATCAGCGATATGGCCTTTCAAAAGCTTTTCCTTGAGACTCGTCAAAATGCCATTCTGAATCATCGCTTCCATGTCAATAATCTGGATGTTATACACGCCCACAAGAATAATGATAAAGGAAACCAGAGTAATATATCCCAGCTGTTTCATGAGCTCCTTGAAATTAAAGAACGATGACACTTTCATCGAACGAAGCGTCTTGATAATGGACAAGCGAAGTTTCATGACAATAAAATTATCATGATGCATGGTATCAGCCGCAGTACGCAGACGTTCCGCAAGTTCCGGATGCTCACGCTCGACCTCGCGCAAATCTTTTCGGGAAATTACTTTCCATGCCCGATACGCAATAAAGATCAACGCGGGAATAATGGTCAACTGCCTGTATAAGTTGATTACTGACAAAAAAAGATAAATGACGAGAAAAACAAAAAGCCCCTCAATAAGAACAATGAACAGCTGCGCAACAACACGCACGGTGTAAATTTCCCGCAATGCACGTCTGAATTCATCCATTTTTTCTCCTATTCTCGTTTTTCAATTGCTTTCTCATCATACTTTATTATCATCATACATTAGTTTCAGCTTTGCACTTCATCAAGATAATTAATGATCTGATGCACATAGCTTTTGACATCGTTCAGACAACTGGCGCACGCGCTTGTGTCTGTGCCGGCACACGTTGTTTCGCAACTATCTATCTTGCTGGACGCAGAATTCGCGTTGCTGCCTGCGCTGTTTACCGCGTCCTGATTTGTCTGCAAGGTATTCTGGCAATCATCGAGATTAGTCTGCGAGGTTTCCAGCTGGCTTTCTGTACTGTCCAGTTTTTCCTGCGTTCTTTGCAAACTGGATTTGCTTTCTTCCAATGAACTCTGTGATTCTGTATACATACTATTAAACTCATCCTGCGCGCTCAACTGATAATTGACAGCAGCATTCACTTCTGTCGTGAGATTTTCCACTTTCGCGTTGCAGTATTCAAGTTCCGCAGTAGTCGCTGTCAGATTTTCCGCTGTTGTCTGTAATTTTTCGCTTGCCTTATTGTATTTTCGAATAATATTGCCCGCGGAGCTTTGATAAAACAAGGTCAAGCCGACAATCGCAATAATAACCAGTAAAATCAGCAAAATTAATTTAAAATCAATATCGCGCTGCATGAATCCCATATTAAAAATTTTCCAATGGAAAATTTTTCACCTCTTGTCAAAAAAATGAATATTCCTCTACGTTTTTTTGGTAGTTAGGAATATTCATTTTTTTGTTCAATTTAAATGTTTTGTATTAACTCATTCCCTTTCTATTCTGAAATCTTCTTCTCGTGAATATTTCAATGAGGAAAATAATCATTGCTGCTGCGAGAACATACCAATCAATCTCCTGCTTCTCCATGACTCTTACCTTGGAATCACTCTTCACTTTAGAGATAATGCCGCCCTCGTTTTCCGGACTAAACAAAAAACCATCTGTATTTTCCACCAGACTCTTGAGACCTGCCTGATTATAACCCACATCCTGATACTCCCCTTCATAATTCACGGCGTATGGAGTCCCCAAAATTTCATCAAAACCGACAACTTCAGGAATGAAACTGCATTCATAATGATCTTCAATCGGAAGGAACGTACATCTACTTGTGCTCGGATAACTTGTTCCTTTGTATTCAACTTTTGCTTCTTTTCCTATAACTGCATCGCCCACTTCGACATAGGTTGCTTTTTTCCTATTCGGATCTCCAATAGCCCAGTCAAAAATCCTGTAAATTAATGGTTGATTTTCCGGCTTGACAATATCTTTTGCCCACTCATACCCATCATCTGTGGTAACCGCGACAACTTTATTGTAGTTGTTCACTGTCACAATCGGCAATCCTGTCCCTGTAGTAACAAGCTGCACGCCGCTTGGAGAAACAGTGACTTTGTTTTCTCCTGTGACTACCGCAGCCAACGAAAGATCCGAGGTGATATAATGATTGTAATTCGCGATAATCAGCGCTTTTTCAAACAACGAATTGAGACTCGCGTACGAATCAATAAACATGCCGCCGCCAAGCGAACTGATATACTTTCTCACCTGCTTCAGAACACCATCATCCAAA
>JACRKI010000101.1 GCA_016215305.1 Candidatus Woesearchaeota archaeon
AACAAATTTTTATTAATAGAAATGTTTATTAATACAATAATTAAATACATGATGTGGTAAAATGGCAAAAACAATTCAGGAGCAAGCACAAAAATTCAACATAACAAGCATTATGATTACGGCGATAGTTACAGCACTTGCCTTTGTTGTTGGTCTGTTCTGGAATGATGCAACAAAGACAACGATAGAAAGTTTGTTTCCAAACAGCGATGCTATCGGAATGAAGTTAGTGGTAGCCATCTTTGTGACAGTAGGTGTTACAATAGCCATCTACATCATATACAGAACGCAGAAGATAACTGAAAAATATGAGAAAAAGCTGAAGCAGATTGCGCTTGAGCAGAAACGAAAATTAGACTTAAAGAGAAAGAAATACCAGCAGTATGTTTTGGGTTCTAAGATTTAGACAATTTCTTTTAAAATTAGTAAAACTGACTTTGTCAGTTTCCTATTATAACCCCCTTCTGTCCAATTCATTGTGAATGATGATCGGGCAATGTGCTGCAAAAAGCATATTGGGGCCAATGCTAACTTTTTCAGCTTTAATTTCCTTGAAAAAATTTTCTGTTTTGGGTGGCAGGCCTTCTGGTGAACCAAATACTACAACAACATCCTTATCAAGCGCTACGCCTCTTATGTCTTTGCCATCTTTGTCAAGAACCAATACTTGCCTTTTCTTTCCTGCTTGCGTATGTTTTTGTGATAGTTCCCACAAAAGCCTTTCAAAACTTTTCTTTGATATTTTTATCCCGGCTCTCACATGATTTTCCTCATTTAGCTGCAAACACGCACTTCTTTTCAAAGCATCGACTATGTATGTTGCAATCGACCTTTCGTCATGCCTGAGACCTTTTATTTCATTGCCGAAAAAGCTTATCGTCTTTGGTCCTGATGTTGGTCCTTCAAGCACTACGTGAATTATTGTGTCTTTTCTGACATCTCCTGATATCCACAGAGCATTTGAAATAGAAGCACAAACAGAATCCATCTTGCCTTCCTTTGGCAACTGGTCCAGGTTGATTCCTGCATCTGTCTTTGCCTTTCTTGCTCGGAGAACAAATTCTTTCATGATCATTAGATTAATTTGTGTTTTTAAAAACATTTCGTTCGATTCATCGGTCAAAGATTGATGAAAATATTATACAACGAAATGTTTTGCTGAAGTCTTGAATATGCTTTGCATATTCGGGATCTCGAGAAGCTTTGCTTCTCAAGAAATTCTGCTTAGAATTCTTCATTTAAATTTGTCTAAAAATGAATATGATACGAACAGGCTCCGCTCGTCTAGCCCGGTCAAAAAAATACCGCTAGGATACGGCCCTTTCGTTACCAATCCCTTTCTTTCAAAAAGAAAGGTCTTGGTGAACCCCAAAGAAACGAAAGAGTTGAGAATGCTCTCATGCATTTTATGAAAGAAAGGAAAGGCCGTGACGCGGGTTCAAAACGCAAGAAGGGAAAAGTCCCTTCTTACCGTGCTATCATCCCTCTTTTGAGGTTGGATAGTACTGCGGTGAAAATCCCGCGCGGAGCATTATTTCTTTTTTCTCCTGAATCTAAACGGGATGAACTTTATTTTTCTCGTGTGAAGAAATTCAACCCAGTCTATCATTGTGAAAATGACAAGTATTATCAGCGCAGCTATGTCGAAAAGGATTATGTTTATTGCAGAGAAACTGAAGATGCCTGCTATTGATGTGAGGATGAAATTTGTTGAGATAATCATGATATAGTATTGTAGAAACCTGCCAATGAAAAAACCGAGAAAAATCGGAAGGATTATTGCTTCTGAAAAACCGACTATTATGAATAAAGCATTACTTGGGAACGGGATGACTGATGAGAGAAGCAAGACGAGAAGGAATGCCTTGACTGGATTCTTCTTTGCCAGTTTGCCAAGTTCTTTCATCTTCTTGGCCCGCTTTTTATCTATAAAATGATACTTGAATTTTATACTTAGTTTTGCAAGTATGAAACGGCCGCAGGTTGATGCTATTGCACCAAAAAATGCTAGTAACAGTGGGTCTAGAATTGGGTTTAGATTATATATTACACCAAGTATCAACCATGTTGGCGGCATGAAAGCTGGTATTATGTTTTCTATGAAAACTATCAAAAATGTTATGGGATAATCGAACATAGAATACAAGTGTTATTTTTAAATATAAAAATAGTAAAAATTGCATTAGCTCGCAACTATGTTGCTCGTCGTGATATGCAATTTTCTCATATTAGAATTAAAAACAGTACATGACTCGGATTTTGTATTGTTTTG
>JACRKI010000009.1 GCA_016215305.1 Candidatus Woesearchaeota archaeon
AAGAAAAAACAAAAGGCGGGATTTACATTCCAGAATCCGCGCAGGAAAAAAGCCAGGAAGGAACTGTTGTCGCAGTCCCACAAATGGACAAATGCCCTCTCGCAGTTGGCGATGTTGTTCTTTATGAAAGTTTTGCAGGAACTGAAATCACGCAGAACGGAGAAACACTTGTGGTTCTCAAATTAGAAGATATTCTCGCAAAGATGAAATCTTAACATTCGCACTCACTTCGCTCGTGCTCATGAAGGATTTTAAGAATAACTGAAGCAGAAAAGAAAAACAAAAGAAAACTAAAAAAAAACAAAACAGGGTGAACAAAATCAACATTTTAATCGTTACTGAAGTAAAAATTCTTCATGAACGCAGTGAATGTTAGAATTTTTTAAAAATGGCAAAACAAATCATCTTCAATCAAGACGCACGCACTAAACTTCTCGCAGGAGTCGATAAACTCGCAAACACCGTCAAAGTCACTCTCGGACCAAAAGGAAAAAATGTGATTCTCGGAAAAAGCTTCGGCAGTCCAACAGTCATCAATGATGGCGTGACTATCGCAAAAGAAATTGATTTGGATGATCCTTTCGAAAACATGGGCGCACAGCTTGTCAAAGAAGTTGCCTCCAAAACACAGGATGTCGCAGGAGACGGAACAACAACAGCAACTGTGCTCGCGCAAGCGCTTATTCGTGAAGGCTTGAAAAACATTGCGGCAGGCGCGAATTCTGTTGATGTCAAAAAAGGAATTGAAAAAGCAACAGCTGCTGTTGTCAAAACAATCAAGGCAAAAAGCATTGAAGTCAAAACAAAAGACAAAATCCTGCAAGTCGCGACCATTTCCGCAAACAACGACGAAGAAATTGGATTATTGATCGCAAACGCAATGGAAAAAGTCGGCCACAATGGCGTGATTACTGTCGAAGAAGCAAAATCAATGGAAACAACGCTTGATGTTGTTGAAGGCATGCAATTTGACCGCGGCTATCTGAGTCCATACATGGTCACTGACGCTGAGAAGATGGAAGCAACTCTCGAGGAACCGTACATTTTATTGTTCAACAAAAAAATCAGCAAAATGAAAGACCTTGTTCCTGTTTTAGAAGCAGTCGCGCAGGAAGGCAAACCTCTTTTTATCATCTGCGAAGACATTGAAGGAGAAGCATTGGCAACTATTGTGCTCAACATTTTGCGCGGCGCAATCAAAGTGCTCGCTGTCAAAGCTCCAGGATTTGGCGACGATCAAAAAGCAATGCTTGAAGATCTCGCAATCCTGACAGGCGCACAAGTCATTAACGAAGAAAAAGGAATGAAGTTAGAGTTAGCGAATATTTCCCATCTTGGCCGCGCGAAAAAAATCAAAGTGGACAAGGAAAAAACAGTGATTGTCGAAGGCATGGGAAACAAAGCAGTCCTGCAAAAACGCGTTGCGCAACTTCATGTACAGGCAAACGCAACAGATTCTGAATATGACAAAAAGGATATTCTCAAACGTGTTGCAAAATTATCTGGCGGTGTTGCCGTGATCAATGTTGGCGCAGCGACTGAAACAGAATTGAAGGAGAAAAAATCCCGCGTTGATGACGCGTTACACGCGACTCGCGCAGCTGTTGAAGAAGGCGTTGTTGTCGGCGGCGGCATTACCTTATTTAGATCACTTCCTGCACTTGAAGGATTGAAACTCGACAACGATGATCAGAAAACTGGCGTCGCGATTGTGCGCCGAGCATTGGAAGAACCTTTGCGCCAAATCGCAGTCAACGCAGGCATGGACGCGGGCGTGATTGTGGAACGACTTCAAAAAACTGAATATAATTTCGGATACAACGCTCGCACAGATGAAATCTGCGATCTCTTTGCGGCTGGAGTTATTGATCCAACCAAGGTTTGTCGCAGCGCATTGCAGAACGCAGCATCCATCGCAGGCATGATATTAACCACTGAAGCGCTTGTTGGCGACGCTCCTGATGAGAAAAAGAAAGATGCAGGAATGCCAATGGGCGGTATGGGAATGGGCATGCCGGGTATGGGAATGATGTAGTTTTTTTGTTTTTTAAGAAAAAATCTATTCTGCAGCAACTTCAGCAGGCGCTTCTTCTTTCTTCTTTGGCACTTCTGCATATTCACCAATCAATGCTGCTACCTTCTTGACATTCTCTGCAGTGACAGAAATATTCAATCCGGAGAAAACAGTTTTCACGCCTTCTGCTGTGCGCGGCATAATATCAATCAGCTTCTGCACTTGCGCTTCTTTCACTCGCGGAATTTCCAACGCTTCTAATTTTCCCTTTAATTCTTTTGCGCTCTTTGGCTTGATGGTGCTAATCGCTTACAGATATTCCGCTGTTTTCTTCGCGCGAAAATTCAATTCTGTATCTCTCTCTTTGATTTTCTTGAGCATTTCCTTGACTTCCACAATGTTTAATGGAAATTCTTCAACAACTTGAGGATTCATTTTTGCGCTCCGTGATTCTCTTTCTTATGCCATTCGTTTCAAATGAACAGGATGGACAATCAAATTCTTCGCTTTTCCCTGATCGCTAATCTGAACAATATAACAGCTTCCCTGCTTTCCCTTGATAACGCCAGGATAGCCGTGGAATCTTGCATGATACATTCCTTTCTGGACAGCTGGTTCCACTTTCAAGAGGACGCGTTGTCCTTCTGGAATCTGCTGGAAGTAGCGTGTCAAGCTGATTTTCCCATGTTCTTTAGGATTCTTTCTGAATGTCTTTCTTGTTCGCGAGCGGGATCCGCCAAATCTTGTGGTCATAGTCCATGAGAAAAGGAGGTTGTTTTTAAATGTTTTTAAAAAATCCTTACATTCGCGCGCTTCGCGTGCTCATGGAGGATTTTTTTGTGAGAAAATCAATTTGTTTTCTCTACACACTCTTCAACAACACAATCGCCTTCTCTTTAATCTCAATCAAGAACGCAGCTAATTTTGGTCCGCGCTCTTTGCCAATCAACACCTTATACGCGGCTTGAAAGAAATCAGCAGGATTGAGATTGTGATTCTTCAAAATAATATAACACTCTTCATGGAAATCCTTGTCTTCCCATTCTTTCTCTCCAAGCCGCTTCGCAACGTCACGCAGCGCCGCTTTTTGTTCTTTGGTGAGCTGCGCCCGCACTTCTTCAGAAACATGCTTATTGATGCTGAACTTGAAATCCTCTGGCGCGTATTTTTCCAGCCAATTCTTGACGCAATTCGCGCGCATTTCAAGACGATCTTTATCTTCTTTGTTTTTTAACTGCGCTTTGAAATAATGAATTGTTTTTTCCACATCCATCTCATTCTGCTGAAGCACGTTTGTCAAATGACGAAAGCCCGGCTGATACGGCATTGCTTTTTGCACTTTTCCTTCATGCACGCACGAGAGTTCGTAAATTCTTTTTTGATTCGCAAACTCTTTTTCACTGACATCTTTAAACTCGCCAAAATAAATTCGCTCGCACTTATCGAAATCTTCATGGAGTTTAATGACATCCGCGTCAAACGAAATCGCAAATTCCGCGCTTGGTCTTGTGCCAGCAAACAGCCAACGAACTATTTGCGGTTCATAGATTTCCAGACAATCATTGAGCGTGATGACTTCTCCTGTACTTGAAGAAATTTTTCCAGCGCCGCCTTTAATGCTGATAAAATTATACATGTGATACACTGGCGCTTCCCAGTTAAAGAGCTTCACAATCTCTTTTCCCGTATCAAAACTGCCGCCAACAGTTGAGTGATCTTTTCCCCCTGGTTCAAAATCAACTTTTTCCCACGACCAGCGCATTGGCCAGTCAATTCTCCAAAGAAGTTTGACATTTCCTGATTTGTATATATCAGTATGCTCTGTTGTGCCATCCTCAAGCTCATAGGAAATGGTGTGTTTGCCATCCCACCGCAGATTTTCCACTTTGTCTGTTTTGTCTTTCAATGAAAATACTGTCACAGGAAGCCAGGTTTCTTCGAGCGGCTCTTCTCTAAACTTGTCAAGAATTGCTTTTATTTTATCTTTGTTTTTCAACGCGTGCAAGATCTGTTCTGCATATTCTCCTGCGCGATATTTTTTGCTTTGATACAAAAACTCTGCATGAATCCCTACCTTTTTGAGTGCTTCTTCCACTTCCGCTTCATGATGGCGAGCGTAGGATTCTTCTTTGCCAAATGGATCAGGCACATCCACAATGGATTTTCGCAGATAGGATTTGAGCATTTCCTGATTTGGCATGTTTACAGGAACTTTTCTGAACACATCATAATCATCCCAGGAATAAATAAATCTGACTTTCTTTCCTCTGCTTCGCAACGCTCTTGCTATCAATTCTGTTGTGATGATTTCCCTGAAATTGCCAATATGGACTGTTCCGCTTGGCGTAATACCTGACGCAACTGTGTAATTGGGTTTATCTCCTTTCTGCTGGATCACTCGCTCCGCGACCTGATCTGCCCAATGGAGAATGTTATTCTTGTCTCTCTCTTTATCATGCATTTCTTTCTTCTCTTTTTGTTTCTGCTCTTGCTGTTCTTTTGTCATTTGAGTTTTTTAAATCCTTTCTTTAGAAAAACATTATTTGGGACATAGAACGTATCTCCATTCTCCGCAATTACTTTCACATCTGTCCACGTGAGCTCCTCTACTTTGCCTTTTACTGTCTCCACGACAATCATATCATGCGGACGGATTCGTTTGTATATTCTAAAGCCATCAATATAATTAGGAATAAAATCTTTTGTGGCGAGAACAATAGAAATGAGAATGATGCAGATAATGCCTAAACTCATCACTTCTACAATTATTCCTGAAAGACCAAGAACATTCAATGCCATGACAATTGTCATGAAATAGAATCCGATGGAGAGGACTCCACTAAGAAACTGTTCGACACGGAAACTTGTTCCAGTCAATTCTTTCCATCGTCCATTAATGTCCATCGCATGCAGGAACCATTGCAGTGTTTTTCCGACAAGTTTTCCCGCGATAAATCCAATAAGTATCACAACCAGCGCAACGACAGTTTTGGAAAGAACTGGCCGCACCAGATCCAGAAGATACTGCCCTTTACTCTGCGCATCAAGAATTGATGTTGGTTCTACTGATTCATCAAGTATTCCCATGGGAGTGTTTGAATGGTTCTGATTTATAAAAGTTGAGGGAGAATTGAAACAACAAACCATTTAAAGCTTTCAACATTGCTTTTTTTCATGACCTTTGCAAAAGATTTCTCAACATCAATCACTTCTGCAGATCCAATTGTCGCTGCGCTCATCGCAGCAGAAAAAAAGCGGCAGCATGATGGCTTGGAAATGATTCCCAGCGAAAGCTTTCCCAGCAAAGCAGTGCTTGAAGCGCTCGGCAGCGTCTTCAACAATAAATATTCTGAAGGCTATCCAAAAAAAAGATATTATGGCGGCAACGAATTTGTGGATGAAGTCGAACAACTCGCGATTGACCGCGCAAAACAACTCTTTGGCGCAGAACACGCAAACGTGCAGCCATATTCCGGAAGCCCTGCAAACGCAGCAATTTATTTCGCACTCCTCGAACGAGGAGACAAAGTCATGGGCATGAGTCTCAGCCAAGGAGGACATCTGACGCATGGACACAGCGTGAATTTTTCCGGCAAATATTATTCCTTTAGCCAATACGGCGTGGACAAAGAAACAGAACAAATTGACATGGACGCTGTTCGCAAAATGGCAGTTGCGGAACAACCAAAGATGATTATCTCTGGCTACACTGCCTATCCTCGTTCCATTGATTTCAAAGGATTCGCGGAGATTGCAACAGAGGTTGGCGCATATTCCATGGTGGACATGAGCCACATTGCAGGACTCATTGCAGGAGACAGCCATCCAAGCCCATTCCCTTTTACTGATGTGGTCATGTCAACGACCCACAAAACATTGTGCGGTCCTCGCGGCGCAATGATTCTCTCCAAAAAAGATGATCCACTCCGAGAAAAATATCATCCTGAAAGTAAACTTGGCATTGCACAACGCATTGACAAAGCAGTGTTTCCAGGATTGCAAGGCGGCCCACATAATCACGCGATCGCCGCAAAAGCAGTCGCGTTTGGCGAAGCATTGCAGCCTTCATTCAAAATTTTTGCAAAACAGATTGTCAAAAATGCGCAGGCACTTGCAGTGAGTTTGCAGGCAGAAGGATTGCGTCTTGTTTCTGGCGGTACAGACAATCATCTGCTGCTCGTTGATTTAACCAAACTTGGCGTCACTGGACAGCAGGCAGAGACTGCGCTTGACGCTGCCTGCATTACTGTCAACAAAAACACTGTTCCCTATGATGTTCGCGGTCCCTTTGATCCATCAGGGATTCGTCTCGGAACTCCTGCGCTCACTTGCCGCGGCATGAAAGAACAAGAGATGCAGGACATTGGGAAATGGATTGGAACTGTTGTGAAGAACTGGAATGATCCTGCTGCGATTGAAAAGGTTCGAAGTTCTGTTATGGATTTGACGAAACAGTATCAGATGTATGAATAGTTTCTTTTCTTAAGTTGCTTTCACGAATAAGCAACATTCTGAATCGCCTAGCAACGTAAAAATCACGCACCAGCAAAAGAAAACTCGATGGCATGTAATTATTATTTTAAATTTTAATAACAATCTGGAGTTGTGCAGTTTTTTGATATGAATTCTTTTGAATCATCTTTCTTCCTATCATTAAACAATAACGAAGGAGAAGAAAAAACTCTTCTCTCGCTTCTTCTCCTTGAAAACACTTTCGATCAAACTCAAGTGTGTACAA
>JACRKI010000107.1 GCA_016215305.1 Candidatus Woesearchaeota archaeon
AACATTCACTGAATTCAGTCCCACAAGAACTAATGCGACGATTGCGATGAATGCGATAACCAAAACTATGCCCATCTCTTTTGACACTCTTGATTTTCTTGTCATTTTTGTTTTCTTATGGTATGAATATATATAACTCTTTGGTATTTTGTCCTACTCGGCACTCCGAAGGAGCCGACCCAATGTCATTAAGTTAAGACTTTTTTGAATATTTTCATAAAGTTTGAAAATAAAATATTTTAACTGATATCAATGAGCCAGTGCTCAGTATAAAAGCTTCGCACTGACTCATTGTATTTCTTCCCTTTTCTCAAAGTAAGCTCCTCGCTTAACGCTTCGGAGCATTTATTGAGGAACACTAAATAATATTGATATGTTGAAATAGCATAAGCAAAGAAAAAAACTACATTTATTTTGTTAACTTAATGACATTGGGAGCCGACCCTCGCCTCGTCGTACGCCAGCGGCGGGTACGAAAACAATGTCGAGGTCAAGTTTGCTTCAGAGTTTTACACTCACTTCCATCCCATTCTCAAACGGAATATACATTGAGGAATACTTTCCAGAATTTCTCACCCACTCCAAATACTCCTGCAGTTTTTCATTCCTTTTTCCTGCAATCACTGCTGCATTGTCTGCAATGATAACTGTTCCTTCTTTGATGCATTTATTTTTTTCTAGAATTTTTAATTGTTCGAGATAATGCTCTTTTCCTGCGTCCAGGAAGATCATGTCAAATGGCGCTTTGAGTTCTTTGAGAATTTGTTGTGCGTCTCCTTGCATCAATGTGATATTTTTTAATCCCGCTCTCTTGAAATTTTCCTGCGCTTCTTTCGCGCGTTCATTGTTGATTTCAATTGTTTTGACTGTGCCGCCATATGCTTCTGCCGCGCTTGCCATCCAGATAGTGGAGAATCCTATTGAAGTCCCTATTTCTAAAATATATTTTGGCTTCTGGATTTGCACCAAAAGGTGCAAGAATTTTCCTTCATCAAACGGGACGCACCAGCATTTGTCGTGGTTCTTTTCTGCATATTGGTTGATTTCTGTTAAGACTTCTTTGATTTTTTTTCTCATCTTCTGAGAATTTCTTTACATAATATAATTATTGTGGTCAGGTTTATGTTGTTTGTTCGTGAATTGTGACTTTTAGTGCGCGTGTTTTTCCTTATCTATTGAGAATTTTGTTAAAAATCACCGACGATATATCAAAAAGTGATTTTTCAAAATTCTCTACAATCCCTGATAATGAATGCCATCATTCCGTTCTATTTTTCCGTCGTAGGTTTCGTTCAGAATTCTCGTCACTTCCCACGTGCTATGCCAACGTCCTTTTGGATCAGTCATAATAAACGCCTGATACTTGCTTCCTTTAGAAATTTTATATCCTGTACTATTTTCATCATCAATAGCCTTGACTTTCTGCTTTTCCGTACTATCATAGCTTTCCTGACTGTATGCTGCTTTCACTCCTTTCTGCATCTGCACAGTTGTGTCATTCTGATAGTGCATGCTGTTCGCGTTGTAATTTCCCTGCAATGCTTTATTGTACATCTGTTCTAATTCATTTGCATATAGAGTCTTGATTTTTTCCGCAAGCTCTACGATAGAATCTTTCTTTTTCTTTTTATCAGTGCTTTCTGTTGTTTCTTCTGTCTTCGCTTCTTTCGCGATTGTTTCCAATGTTTCTTCATCGTCGCTTGTTTCTTTTTTTAGTGCTTCAACAAGTGCGGAAAGAAGTGGGACACTTATTGTTGGATCGTGCTGGAGAGAATTGTGCTCTGGTTTGTGATCGGAAATGTTTTTGGTTTGTTTCTGTACTGTTTTTGTTTCTTTGTTTGGAATTATTTTTTCTTTTCTCTCTGCTTTTTGCTCCAAAGACATCTCTGCTTTTTGACTGAGAATAGTATCTTCTTCTTTTTGCATAAAGACTATTGCTTCCATCCCGCTTTCTTGATTTTTTGTTGATTTATATAGTTTGTGCAAGAGGATTTTTAGTTGTGTTTTACGAAGCTTTTCAGATAGAGATTCTTTATTGTTTGATAACTCCAACTATACCAATAAAATTGTGCGTCTGAACGACGCACACTCCAGACGCGCACTATCTTAACGATAGTGCACGTCTTATCTTGAATTGCGTTGATCAGTTGAAAATACACGCAATTCTCAATATTTCGCTTTTTCCCCCCACAAAAACGCAATGCTTAAATATCCATTCTTCCAGAAAAACATCCATCATATTCAAAAGAGGTGTTTGGATGGCAAAAAAAGAAGCTAGTGAAAAAGGAGAAAAGGCAAATTTGTATTTGCTCGCAATTGTCGCGATCGTCGCGGTTGTGGGAATTGTGGTATTAATTTTAAACAGCGCAGGAAGTACGAGTTTGAGCAGCAGTGATTATAGCGGGCAGGCGGTTAAGATGGGAAAAGTAAGCAGCACATCAGCAATGCCAAAAGTAGTGACGATAGGAACAGGAAAGAGTGCAATTGTCGCAAAAGCATCTGACTGCGGCGACTACTGTGACATTTGTG
Source organism: Candidatus Woesearchaeota archaeon (assembly GCA_016215305.1). Classification (GTDB taxonomy): domain Archaea; phylum Nanobdellota; class Nanobdellia; order Woesearchaeales; family DSVV01; genus JACRPI01. The sequence goes on from JACRKI010000107.1 coordinate 2,530, forward strand.
GCTGCGATGCTGAAGGAAAGAACTGTCAATGTCAAGATTAAATCTTTTCTTTCTTTTTTATTTTATTCTCAATATATTTTCTTGACGAGTTTAGAATTTCTATTTTAAACGCGTGACAATATCATCAAGCTGCTGCGGAGAAAGAATTCCCACATAAACGCCATCCAATCTTCCCTGAGAACTAAAGAAAACAGTTGTTGGAAAATTGGTGCCATGAAGATTAAAAGACTGAATCAAAGAGAGAACAGAAGAACTGTCTTTTTCAAAGCCCACAAAAGGATAAGTAACTTTTGCAAGAATGTTTTTCGCAGTGCCATATTTCTCATCCTGTCCTGAAGTATCTTGAAGAACAGAAGCATACTGAGAAGACAATCCATAGACAAGGATATTCGAATTATGGGAAAGCTCCTCAAACTCTGGCATTTCCCGCATGCAAGGACTGCACCATGGCTCCCAAAAATTCAGTGCTACAGGCTTTCCTTTGCCAACAATACTATCAAGCGTGAATTGGTGAGCATATGTAGAAGAATGCGGATTCGCGTCTGTCAGCGGAACCGCGAAAACAGGATGTGTTTGTTCTGAAGAATAGGGAATTGCCGCCGCAATATTCTCCCTAATGGGATTGTTTTCTCCCGACGCATCTTGCGCATAACTCGAAGCTGCAAAAAGAAGGCTGATAGTGGAAAAAGCATACGCAGGCAGGTTCATTTTCCTAGTGGAATGCCCCTTATTTATAAATATTTTGGCATTTTACTACTTATTAGGAATGTCTTTTTAGTCTGTTTTGTCACCATAAGAAACACAAATGCGTCAAGAACCACTGGTCAGAGACCAGTGGCATGACGCGAAGCGGCTTACAAATTCGAGAGACCAGTGGTTCTTGACGCATTGCGAAATTCCACAGTTCATTTTTTGATTGTGGACTTTGTCCACTGGTGAAACACACCAATGGAATTTCGCAATGTTTAAATATCCATTCTTCCAGAAAAACAATAATCATTCTCAAAAAGAGGTGTTTGAATGGCAAAAGAGAAAAAAGGAATTAATTTGTATCTGATGTCGATTGTCGCAATTGTTGCGATTGTCGGAATTGTGATTTTGGTTCTCAACATTGGGGGAAATGGCATTATGTGGACGAGCAGTAGTACTGACACTTCTGGACAAGCGTATAGTGCAAGTGTTTCATCGATGGAATGGACTGACTGCGGCAATGGCGAAAAGGTTCGCGGAAATGTTCCTTGCTCTGTAAGTGGGTAATTATCTTTATAATAAAAAGAGGTGTAAATAATGGCAAAAAAAGAAATTGGTGAAAAAGCAGAAAAAACAAATTTGTATTTGCTCGCGATTGTCGCGATCGTCGCAGTTGTGGGGATTGTTGTCATGATTTTGAACAGCGCAGGAAGTACGAGTTTGAGCAGCAGTGATTACAGCGGGCAGGCATTGAAAATTGGCTCAACATCAAAACTCAGCGCAGGAAAATTAAGTACTGGAATAGGAAAGGTAAGCGCATCCTGTGGAAGCAAAACATGTCCTGATGGATCGACTGTTTCATGTTCTGAAGCAGATGGTGTCTGTGTCTGTGGATCATGCACGCACGGATAAAACTATAAATTTTTTTATACATTTCGAAATACCACTGGAGTTTATCTCTGGTGGACAAAGTCCACAATTGAAATTCGATATGTGGTATTTCGCAATGTGTCAAGAACCACTTGTATCTGAAACTCACAGACTGCTTCGCGTCATGCTATCAGTCAAAAATCAGTGGTTCTAAACAGAACCGCTTCTTTTCTCAAATCCCACTGTTGCACTTACAGTTCCAGTTGGAACAACCATTGCGTGTTAGTGGTTGAATATTGATGATTGGTTCATTTTATACCAAAAATAGGTATATTTTATACCAAAAAATTTAAATAGTATTGGTACATTTTATCCCGTATGGCAAGCATAGCACTACACAAAAGACATATTCAAGAGCATCTGGAAGAGATAGAAGAAGCAATTGACAAAGGCATAGAAAAAAGACCCGCGACCATAGGCTTCCATACGAGTGCCTGTGCTTCTGAACTATTAGAGCTTTACCTTCATAAAAAAAATCTTATTTCTACGGGAAAAACCATTAAACATAATTGGTTTGAGCGTCCAAAAGCAGAGCAGAAAATAAAACCCCTTATTGAAAGAAAACTTGATGTGAGTTTCCATTCTAAAAAAGAGATTTATAATCTCATCTATCACATAGAAGAAAACAGAGATAATCTCATTTACGGAAACTCAAAAACAGAGCAAATAGAACTTGTTCTTAAGAATTTTTTACAACTCAAAGAAAGAATGATTCAAGAATTAGAGGAAGCAGGTGAAACGCTTGGATAAAGAAAACCTTCTTGCACTTTGCTATGTATATGTCAGTTATCTCTTTAGAGAGAAAAATGTTCAGGAGAAAATAAAAATAATCTATCTTTTCGGTTCTGTTGCGCGTGGTGATTTTGATAAAGAAAGCGATATTGATGTTTTTATTGATGTAGAAAAAAAAAATGAAGGATTCATAAAAAGAGCAAGCCAAAGTGCACTAAAAAAATTATATGCAATTGAAGGAAAGAAGTGGGAGTTAAAAGGTATTGTGAATCCCCTTGCAATAAAAGTAGGAACGCTTGAAGAATGGGACCTACGAGAGAGCATTGAACGAGAGGGAATTATTCTTTTTGGTCAAAGTAGTGCAACAAAAATGCAAAAATATCTTCTTTTTTCTTTGATACATCCTCAAGCACCAAAAAAAAGAATTTACATTATAAGAACACTTTTTGGGAGAATGGAAAAGGAATACAGTGATCAAGGACTAGTCCAAAAATATAACGGAAAAATTCTCTCTCCTAGAATTTTCATAGTGCCTGTACTTGCACTTAAGGGAATAACACAATTTCTAGCAGAAGAAAAAGTTGAGTATGAAATTGAAGAAATCTGGAAGTGATTGAAGAAATTTAGAATAAAATTATTACCCCTCTCCTCCCGCAATCTGTCTTGCATATTTTAATCGAATTTCTACCGCAGCTTAATTTCCGCGCAAAGTCCACTTCATCACAAAGCTTATATAGTTATTTCTCATAAAATAAATCATGGATGTCATGGAATGTATTCACACGCGCCGCTCTATTCGCAAATATCAGGATATTCCTGTTGAGTTTGAAAAAGTTGGGAGAATCGTCGAAGCAGGCATGATCGTTCCTACCGCGGGAAACATTCAAGATTTGCGATTCATTATTATTCAGGATAAAGGCAAGCGCGCACAAATCGCAGAAGCATCACTGCAGCAATATTGGATGGAAACCGCGCCAGTGCACATTGTCGTTTGCGTCGACATCAAACGCGGCAAACAATTTTATGGAATGCGGGGAGAAAGATTGTATTCTGTCCAGCACAGCGGCGCGGCCGCGATGAGCATGCAACTCGCCGCGCATCATTTTGGACTCGGTTCCTGCTGGGTCGGCGCATTTGACGAAGAAGCGATCAAATCCATCTGCGGTATTCCTGAATACGCACGACCAGAAGCAATCATCACTGTCGGGTATCCAGATGAAATTCCACCACGGCCGCCAAAATATATTCTGGAAACATTCACGTACATTGAACGATTCGGAAACAGAATCAGAACATTCCCCCTCATCATTGCAGAGCCATCTCCACTCGTCGAAAAAGCAGTGAAAGACACGATTCACGCAATTGATGAAGGAACAAACACCATCGTCGGCAAAGGCGTTGAAAAAGGAAAGGAATTGTGGAAAAGATTGATGAAGAAGGAGTAAATCCATTAAATTGGAAATAGTTATTTCTTACATCATTTTCATCTCTACTATTACTTCTAGCAATGCTCTATTTCCACTATTTTGGAAAATAGGAACTTTTATATATGAGAATAACTCTCATTTCCATTTGATTGGAAATGTTCACAGAAAACATAATAGGATCAAAAGCGAAGGTGAAGATTCTTCGTGTTCTCAGTGAGGTGAGAACTGCATACACGCTCAAAGACATTGTAGAAGAAACAGGGTTGAGTCTGAGCATTACTCACAAAGCTGCTGAAGAACTTCATGATGAAAATATCTTGATAAAAATAAAAGGGAGCGGAAAAGAGAAACTCTACAAATTCAACGCTGAAGGTGTTTTTGCTTCTTCTTTGTTTGAATTGTTTAAGATTGAAAAAACAAAGCAAAGAAGAGATGTCATTCTTCTTAAAACATGGAACATATTAGAAAACCTCCTGACAACAATAAAAAATGACATTTCAGTACTCATCTTGTTTGGGAGTCAAGCTCGGGGAGAGGCAACGCTAAAAAGTGATGTTGACGTCCTTATCATTCCAAAAGAGAAAGTAAGATTATTGGAGAGTATAAAAAAAATTGACAAGAAATTGCAGCCGGTATTTATGAATAGAGCTGCACTACAAGCGGAAATGAAAAATAAAACTCCATTTTATAATAATCTCAAGAGAGATGGAGTTTTTCTTTTTATTGCTAAGGATTTGAAGAAAGATATGAAAGAAATATTTCCAGAAAAGAACAGTGAGCATTGACCCAACAATTATACTCATTAAAAGAGCGGAATTGATAAAATCCATTGCAGAGCAGCACAAAAATAATTCTTTGTATTTTTTAGATGGAGCAAAAACAATGCTGAACTCAAACACTCCTTTGCTCGCAGTGTTGCTCGGATATTTTGCAATGGAACATAAAGCAAATCAACTCTTAGCGTTAAATGGATACAAAGTAGAAAGCCACATCTGCACGCAACTTGGATTGAGCAGACTACTGAAGAAAAAAGAATTAGCAAGAAAGATAAGTGAGGTTTTTCAAGAACGGCAAACTATTGGGTATAGGATGTTTTTGAAGCAGAGTGAAGAAGAACAAAGACATGCGAAGAAAATTATTGAAGAAAATATTATCCCTTTCATACAAGAAATTGATGCTTTGATAAAATTAGAAACAATGAAACTGTAAGCAAGACCAATAATTTTGATCTATTTTTCCTGAATTATATTCAAAGATCTTTTTGAAAAAATAATACAATAAATAATACTTACATAAAGATACAGAAGCGATGCTGGTGCGTGTATTCTTTTTTCTTGTTCGTGTGTTGTGCGCTTCTTGCTTGTGAAAAAACAAAAACCTTTGGCACATCCAATAAAAACAAACACCATTTCTGTCACAATATTTTTAAGACAAAATTTAATTCTCCACTAAAATGGGAAATCGCTGGGCAAGTTATGAAACTGAATGGTTTAATCCGCTTCAAGCTCCGTATCTTCATTTTGTTCAAGGAGCAAAATGGGGATATACATTAGTTGATGGTGTTTGTGCTCGTCTTCAGAGAGAAGGATATAAAATAAATCCTCTTGAAGTTGCATGCCTCGGACGAGGAAAAAGGATTCCGCAATATCGATTGGCGTTTGAGAAGCTTCACTAAGAAAAACGAGTTCTCAACTCCCAGTATACGTTTTCCCTACACCAATGTAGTCAAATTCGAAAGGTTTATATAGAAGTTTGCACATAAATTTGGTTATCGGTTTTGCGAGAACTGATAATAAAAATCAAAAGAAAGATTGTCTTTGATTTTTGGCGAAATCAAATCAATCGTAGCGATTATAAAAATAATTGTTTGTTGGCGCAAACAATCGGCTTGTTCTAAAGCAATTAATAGTTGAAGTACTATAAATACTTTTCGGTAGAGATATTTCCGACAAATATTTTGGGCGCTTCGATTATGACAAAATAAAAAAGAGAAAAGAGGGGTTGCGTATGGACTTCCTGGTAAAAAATGCGTTGGGACAAGAGATGCCAGCAAAAACTGTTGGCAGTGCGAACATAAAAGTAATCGGCTGCGGTGGCGCAGGCAACAACATGGTCAGCTGGCTGCACAAAAAGCAGGTCAGTGGCGCAGAGATTTATGCGTGCAATACTGACGTACAGCACTTGAACGTTACTTCTGCTGATAAAAAATTCCTGATTGGAAAAGATATCACCCGTGGTTTGGGCTGCGGCGGCTTCCCGCAAAAAGGCGCTGAATCCGCGAAAGAATCCATTCAGGAAATCAAGGAATGCCTCAACGGCGCAGACATGGTTTTCGTTTGCGCAGGAATGGGCGGAGGAACTGGAACTGGTTCTGCTCCTATTGTCGCGAAAGTCGGAAAAGATGTTGGCGCAATCGTGATTGGAACAGTCACTATGCCATTCAAAATCGAACGAGCTCGTGTTGAAAAAGCAGAATTTGGATTGCAGCAATTGCGAGAGGTTTCTGACACGGTTATTGTCATTGACAACAACCGACTTGTGCAGATCGCAGGAAACCTGCCTATTCAACAAGCGTTTGCAGTCGCGAATGAATTGATCGCAACCATGATCAAAGGAATTGTGGAAACAATCAGCATCCCAAGCCTTGTCAATCTTGACTTTGCAGACGTTAAAGCAATCATGACAGGCGGCGGCGTTGCAGTTATCGGCGTTGGCGCATCTGACACGAATAACAGAGTGGAAGAAGCAGTTAAAGGCGCTCTGAGCAATCCATTGCTTGAAGTAAGCTACGAAGGAGCAACTGGTGCGCTTATTCACATCCATGGCGGTCCAGACTTGACACTCGAAGAAGTCAACCAGATTGGAGAATTGGTGACAGAAAGCATGGACGATAACGCGAACTGCATCTGGGGAACCAGAGTCACTGATGACATGAAAGGCAAAGTTACTGTGATGACCATTATGACAGGAGTAAAATCTCCTTGGGTTTTGGGCAAAGCAGCTGCACGATCAGTTGTCAAGGACAGACCTGTTTTTAACGACGAGTTAGGAATTGAGATTGTCCATTAGACATTGAAGTCCAGATCACACCCCTATCTGTGTGATAGAGTTTCTTGGCCTTCATGTTCCTACACCCCCCAACTAACAGTTCATGAAGGCCTCCCTTTGGGGATTTTTTATTTATTTTTATCATAATCTTTTAAAACGAAATAAGATTCTCTTGCAAGAATGATACCACTTTCAACAGATAACATCGCAACCAATCATTTGAACACGAACGCAAGGCGCATTACTTGTGTGAACCCTTTTTTTCCAGAACTCATGAACGGCTTAGAACATATTGTTGTGGAAGCAAGTGTCTTCCTTCAAACAGAAGGGAGAGATCTCATGACACATGCGCAGAATAGGGGAGTTACTGCCTATATGACAAGACAAGTGTATAAGAGTATTATAGATGGAATAGAGACAAAAACATGCAACGAGGAGAATAAAGCAATAAGGGCACTGCTGGAGATATTCGAAAGAACAGGAACAATTCTGGATGTTGAAGCAATTGTCAATGAATTGGGAAATCCGCTTTGTTTTGAATATGATACTGTTTTAGAGATATTGGCGCAAGCAAGAAGTAAGAAAGTATTAGGGGAGGAGATCAAAAAACACTATTCAGGGCTCTACGACAAGATTAGGGAAATGTATAAAAAAGGGGTACAAACAAAAGCAGACATGGAAATTATTGTGAATATGATATTGGATGGCAGAGATATTTTTCCATGCTACGCAGATTATAGAGGAGAATTGGAATCCCTGAAAGCAGTGCGGGAAGCAATCCACGCGCAATTTCAACCACAGACCAGAAAACGATTTGCGGAAGTAGATCATATGCTTCCTGGAAGATTTTTCTATGCAGATTATATTATTATAGGCAAGGGACAAAATCTCCCAAACACCAAATTCATGTTCAGAAAACTCTTTCTTACTCTGTATGAAGATATACAGAACAAATATTCTGATAAAATAGTGTCTGATGAATATCAAAAGAAAATACGCCACCAAGATGAGAACAGAAAAAAGGAAGATGAGAAAGGAACTGTTCTTGCGGCGTATGCACTTCTTCCATTGATAGGCGCAGATCCGAGAAAAACAGGAATAATCATACTTGATCGCGATGTTCTTGATCTTATGAAACTTCGAAAATACAGTAAAATCAACTATCTTCCAGAGGATCATAACGCTTTGCTTTATCCAGCAAAGCAATGGACTAGACGAGGTGCAGTATGACCCTCCACATCATCGGCATTGGACTTGACAGCGAGAAAGATATAACTGTCAAAGGACTTGAATTAGTTCAGAAATCAGAACTTGTTTACTTAGAAGTCTATACATCTAAATTACATTGTCCGTTTATCAATCTCGCAAAATTGTATGGCAAACAAATCACCCTTGCAGATAGAGCAATGGTGGAAGGAGACAACAACGAAATTCTTGAACACGCAAAAACAATGGATGTTGCATTTCTTATTATTGGTGATCCATTTTCCGCGACAACGCATTTGGATATGATGATGCGAGCGAAGAAAGAAGGAATTGCTGTCACTGTTACTAATAACGCATCTATTCTCACTGCTGTTGGCATTACTGGGCTTCAACTCTATAAATTTGGCAAAACAACATCAGTTCCGTATCCTGAAGAAAATTTCCAGCCAGAAACCGCGTATGAGGTGATTGCGCAGAATAAAAAAAATGGATTGCATACACTTGTGTTACTTGACATCAAACAAGATCAGCAACGATTTATGAGTGTGAATGAAGCACTTACTATTCTTCTTGCGATTGAAGAGAAACGTGGCGAAAATATTTTTCCTTCTTCAACGCTTTGTGTTGGATGCGCACGACTCGGTTCACAAGATCCAACCATTATTGCAGGAACTGCGCAAGAACTTCTTGCAAAAGATTTTGGCTTGCCACTGCATTGCCTTCTCGTTCCCGGCAATCTTCATTTTATGGAAGAGGAAGCGATGGGGATGTGGAGATGAAGTTGCATGAGAAGAATAGACTTTCAAAAATGCTTTCAAATGCCTAATCGTGATACTTGTCTCGGCGCAGCAATTGCAAACTATATTCTCATTGATCAACAAGCTCCTGAAGGAGAATTAAATAGACTTTATAGAAGGTATCTTTCTTCTCCATTATAGTCCTGTTGATTCTGCCTCACTCAAATATCCTGATTCGGATGAAGTAAGAAAGGCAATCTCTGATAATGAAGATGGACGATCATATGATAACACTTATGAACGTGCGCTAAATTTCGTAGAAAGAATATATACTGAAGAGAATAAAGCATATATTGCAATAATTAATTTTGAAAATAAAGCTCGTAAACCTATGGATGAGGTAAAAGGGCATGCTGTCGCTGTTTTAAGAAAAAAGAGGGATGCAGGTTTTCTAAAGATTTATGATTATAACGGTGGGATATATATGTTAGAAGAGGGAGAAGCTCTTCATGCTGTTGGACTTCTTGCTCTTGAAAAGAGACTTTGATTTTTCCCAAAAACTTTTTATATTAGTTATATCTCTAATCTAACTATTATATATGAAATATAACTTGGTGAAAACATGACTGTCTGTAAAACAAAAAGGTGGGGTTCATCACTCGGTGTTGTTATACCAAAAACACTTGTGGATGAAATGCACCTTACTGAAAATCAAGATATAGAAATAGAAGTCCGTTCTACGACAAATCCCCTTCAAGAATTATTTGGATTTGCAAAAAGGAGAGGATTGAAAAAATCAACCGAAGAAATTATTAGAGAAACAAGAAAAGCATTAAGGGCAGACTAACATGTACTGTCTTGACACTTATGCATTATGGGAAATACAATATGCAAACCCAAAATTCTCGTTATTTCTACATACTCCATTTGTAATTACTGAATGGACTTTTGTTGAATTTTATAGATCTATTTTGAAGCAGTATGACAAAGTCACAGCAGATTATTGGCTCCGGAAATTACAACCGTTTATAAGAAAAGTAGAAATGGAAACCCTTGTGAAGGCAGTAGTTTTTCAAGAAGAAAATAAAAAAACTGACATGTCTGTTTATGATTGTGTCGGATATACTTTTGCTCAAGAAAATAGTCTTCTCTTTGTGACAGGAGACAAAGAATTCAAAGGTAGAAACGGAGTTATGTTTATCCAAAAATAACTCTAATAATTCCTCGCGAAAATAACTTCCACTGTCGCATCTTTTCCTGAATAGAAACATTTCTTGCCTTTTGGAATTGGACTATCAAGCGGAATGCATCTGCTTGTCACGCCAGATGTTTTTTCTTTGATTTCAAGCTCGAGCTTTTCATCTTCATGGAAATAAACTTTGACCCACTTCTTATGTTTGATCGCTTCAGTAAACTCATGCCAGTTTGTTGCATGGCTAGTATTGTCATACATATGCTTTTCTGCTTTTTTGAACAAATCATGCTGCATTGCTTCAAGCTGCTTCTCTACTTCTTTCTTTAAATCTGAAAGTTCAACAATCTCTTTTTTTACGGTATCTCGTCTCACTAGAACACAGGTTTTCTTTTCTAAATCCCGCGGACCAATTTCAATTCGAATGGGAACACCTTTCAATTCCCACTCATTAAATTTCCAGCCAGGAGAATATTCTGTGCGCTCATCGACAAACGCCCGAACACCTTCTTTAGTTAGATCATGGATTATTTTTTCTGCAGCATGAAGTACTTTTTCTTTGCTGTCATCAAACAAAATAGGAACCACAACCACTTGCTGCTGCGCGATTTTTGGGGGAAGAACTAATCCTTTATTGTCGCTGTGCATCATCACTGTCGCGCCAATCAAACGCGTCGAAATTCCCCACGAACTTTGCCATGGCAATTGCTCTGCCATGTCTCTTCCTTTGTAGTTGATCTTAAACGCTTTCGCGAATCCCTGCCCAAGATTATGGCTTGTGCCGCACTGCAACGCTTTGCCATCTGGCATCAATGTTTCAATGGTGTAGGTTCGCTTTGCGCCTGCGAACTTTTCCTTTTCTGTTTTCTGTCCAGTAATGACTGGTATTGCAAGGAGATCACGACACAGTTTTTGATATTCAATGAGCATTGCTTTTGCTTCTGTTTCACACTCAACTTCTGTTTCATAGACACAATGCCCTTCCTGCCACAAAAACTCTCTTGATCTTAAGAAGAGTTTGCAGTCCTGCACTTCCCATCTGCAAATATTGCACCACTGATTAATTCGTAATGGCAAATCTCTCCAGCTTCGCACCCAATGTGAGAACGTATCGTACATGATTGTTTCTGATGTTGGACGAATTGCATATCTTTGTTTATCTTCTCCTTTTGGTTCTATCCACGCGACTTCTGCCTTGAATCCTTTCGCGTGCGTTGCTTCACGTTCGAAAAAAGATTCTGGAATAAACATAGGAAAATATGCGTTTTTCACTCCATACTTCGCCATGACTGGATTAAAATAATCCTGAATTGCCTGCCAGACTGCGTATCCCCCTGGGCGGATAATCATGCATCCTTTGATTGGCGCGTGTTCTGCTAATTCAGATTTGAGAAGCACTTGCTCATACCATTCAGGCATGTTTTCTTCTTTTTTGACTGTGATGCCTTTGTCTTTCTGCTCGTTTTTTGGTTGCTCTTTTGTGCTCATTGGAACTAGAAACATTTGTTAGCATATAAAAACCTTTTGGAGGAAAGAAAAATTAGAATAAAAAGGAAAGAAAAAGAATTAAAAACAACACATAGTATGGCAATCAGGGTTACAACAGTCTTTTCTCGTGCCCTCGGGACAACTAACTCCTGCAACTCCTGAAGGAATAGAACCACTCGTTTTAGATGTTGACATTGTTCTAATCGCCTGTCCACTATAACTGCTGCTTCCAATGCCTGCTCCCATCAACAATACTAAAATTCCAACAGCTGCAACAACACCGACGATTGCAACAAGATACATCGCCGCTTTGTCTTCATTCATTTTTGCCATCATGACACCTCTTTTTTAAGATAATTACAAATGATTCCTCTTTTCTGGAAGAAGGAATATTTAAGCCTTTCGAGAAAAAATGGATTTTCACGAACAACTAGCGCGCAATACACGAACAGAACAAAACACAGGCACTAAGAAAGGGACTGGCAAGGCATGTAATTTTGATTTATTTTATTATTCGATAATCTCTTTGTCCGTGAAAATAGTTCTGCCGATTCGTGAGTTTATTGCATATTTTTTTGCTACTCACTTTTCGGTTGCATAACATTTATAAGTACGTAGTCGTTTGCGTTTCTCATGATTGACAAAGACTTGTATTTGCTTGTGCATCTTGTCAAAAAGAATGGACTCCACGGCAAACTCGAAACTTCCACAGGCGCGCTTGCAGAAGAACTTGGATTATCACAGCAAACCATTTCCCGAAAACTGCAGGAATTTACTGACCAGCAGCTTATTTTGCGAGAAGTAAACCCAACGGGCGTGACAGTAAAGCTTTCGTCAAAAGGCAAGGAAAAACTTTCCACTCTCTATGGGGAACTGCAATCCTTATTTCAGCAGCAATCTTGCCTGAAAGGCATTGTCAAAGATGGTCTCGGAGAAGGAAAATTTTACATGAGCCAAGACCAATATCGAAAACAATTTGAAAGTTTGCTTGGCTTTGCTCCTTTTTTAGGAACGCTGAACATCGCAGTGGACAAAGAAACAGCTGGCGCATTTCTCGCGACAAAAAAACAATTGTATGTTTCCGGATTTACCACAAAAGAAAGAACGTTTGGCGGGTTGAAATGTTATCCTGTGCAAATCTCCAAAAAAGTCGCGGGAGCAATCATTGTTCCTGATAGGACTATGCACACTTTAGAAACAATCGAAGTGATTGCTTCAGTGAATTTACGACAACTTTTGAAATTAGA
>JACRKI010000106.1 GCA_016215305.1 Candidatus Woesearchaeota archaeon
TTTGGGATTTGATGCAATATCACATCACCACATTTTTCGATATCGAGGTTGCGCAAGTGCCTCCTGCAAGACACCGATCTGGTCAGCCGCTCAAAACATTGACCTCCAGAATCAAGAGTAAAGAAGGGCGCATCAGACACAACCTCGCAGGAAAAAGAACAAACTTTTCTGCCCGCACTGTTATCAGTCCAGATCCGATGATTGGTCTGCATGAAGTTGGAGTTCCATTTGTTGTCGCGATGAAACTTACTGTTCCAGAAGTTGTGCAGCCATGGAACATGGAATATCTCAAAAAATTTGTTCAGAAAGGACCAAAAGAATATCCAGGAGCAAATTATATTGTCCGGCCAGACGGCAGACGAAAAAAAATCACCGATGAAATGAAGGAACAGCTCATTGAAGAATTACAGCCAGGATATTATGTGGAACGACACCTGCTTGACGGAGACATTGCAATCTTTAACAGACAGCCATCACTCCACAGAATGAGCATGATGTGCCATCGTGTCAAAGTATTGCCAAACAAAACATTCCGATTGAATCCAGCAGTATGTGTTCCCTACAACGCAGATTTCGACGGAGACGAAATGAACCTCCACATTCCACAAACAGAAGAAGCTCGCGCAGAAGCTGAAGTGCTTATGCAGGTTCAAACACAACTCATCTCTCCAAGATATGGGCTCAGCATTATTGGATGCGTTCAGGACGCGATCTCTGGCAATTATATGTTGACACGGTACATGAAGATGAGCAGAGAAGAAGCAGTTGAATTACTTATGGCGGCTCGTGTCCCGGAAATCAGTCGCTTGCCAAAAAAAGAGCAAGTGTCTGGAAAAGAAATTTTCAGTTGCGTTCTTCCAATAGACTTTAACTTTGATGGAAAAACAAGAGCATATACTGGCGATGAAAAGAAAGACAAAGCAAATGATGCAGTTGTCAGTATCAAGAATGGAAAACTCCTTACTGGAGTTATGGACAAAGCAAATCTGGGAGAAGGATCCGGGCTTATGCTCAAAAATTTGCATCAGCAATACGGCGCAGAACAAACCCTGGAAATTCTCGGAAAAATGTTCCGTCTTGGCATTGAATCTTTATTGAAGTTTGGCTTTACTACTGTTATTTCTGATACAGACATGCCAGAAGACGCGAAACAAAAAATCCGCTCTACTTTGGATCACGCGTATCAGGATGTTGATGGATTCATCGATATGTACAGACAAGGAAAACTTGAGGCATTTCCAGGAAGAACAGTGGAAGAAACACTTGAGCTTCGCATCCTTGAAAAACTCAACATTGCAAGAAACGAGACAGGAACTATTGTGACCCACAACGCAAAAGAAGGAAGCCATACTGTTATTATGACTGTCTGCGGTTCCCGAGGAAACGCGCTTAACCTCGCGCAGATGGCAGCGTGTGTCGGTCAGCAGGCTATGCGTGGAAAACGAATTCAGAAAGGATACAGAGGAAGAACGCTTTCCTGTTTCCAGCGTGGAGATCTTTCTCCAACTGCCCGCGGCTTTATTCGTTCCAGTTTCAAATCCGGCATGACTCCCGCAGAATTTTTCTTTGGAGCAATGACTGGCCGCGATTCACTGATGGATACTGCACTTCGTACCCCAAAATCCGGATACTTGTACCGACGACTCGCAAACGCATTGCAAGACATGCGTGTCGCATATGACGGGACAGTCCGTAATGCAAATGGCGGAGTTGTTCAATTCAAATATGGGGAAGATGGCATTGATGTTTCCAAGAGCGAAAAAGGAAAGCTCAACGTGCAGCGCATCATTTCCAAAGTGATGAATGAAGAATAATAATTAACAAAAATAGTAATTAACAAATAAGAAAATAAAAACACAATAATGAGGGAGCACCATGGACGAAATTTTTCAAGAATACAAGGATTTGTTGCCTATATCCATCTTAGAAGATATTAAATCACAAACCTCAAAAGGGATTGCAAAAACAAAACTCAAAAAAGTTTTGGATATTGCAGTTGAAGAATTCAACAACATGCAGGTTGAAGCAGGAGAATGTGTTGGCATTATCAGCGCAGAATCCATCGGAGAACCGGGAACACAGATGACGCTGAACACATTCCACTTCGCAGGAGTTTCTGAAATGAACGTTACCACAGGTCTTCCTCGTATTATTGAAGTTTTGGATGGATCCCAATCGTTACGAACACCAATGATGGAAATTTATCTCCAAGAACCATACAAAAATGGAGTCGACATCAAAAAAGCGGCGCAGCTCATCAAAGAAACAACATTGCAGGATATTGCTGCTGAATTTATTATCAACATCGCAGAAGGCGTGATTGAAGTCAAGCTTGACGAAGAAAAAATGAAAGTGCTTTCTTTGAACGCTGACAAAGTACACAAACTTCTCGACGCAAGTCTGAAAGGAATCGGCGTCAAGCTCAAAGACGGCATGCTTCTCGTCAAACCAAAAGGGAAGGATGTCAGTGTCAATGAACTCTACAAACTCAAAGAAAAAGCAAAAACAATTTATGTTTCTGGCGTCAAAGGAATTACGCAAGTTCTTCCTGTCAAACGCGGAGAAGAGTTTGTTATTGTGACTGCCGGAACAAATCTCAAATCTGTTTTCGAACTTGAATTTGTTGATGGTACAAGAACAACAAGCAATGATATTTTTGAAACATATCACGTTCTTGGTATTGAAGCAACACGAGAAGCAATTGTTCGCGAGGTTTTCAAAATCATTACAGAACAAGGATTGAACGTTGACGTTCGGCACCTTATGCTTGTTGCTGACACCATGTGCGTTACTGGCGGTTTGAAAGGCATTACCCGTTACGGTATTGTCAGCCAGAAATCCAGCGTTCTCGCAAAAGCATCTTTCGAAACTCCAATCAAGCATATCATCAATGCGTCGCTTATTGGAGAAAAAGATGAATTGTCCAGCGTTGTGGAAAACGTCATGATTAACCAGCCAGTTCCAGTTGGTACTGGCTTGCTGAAACTCATCACAAGAGAAGTCAAGAAATAATTAGGAGTGAATTACTATGGCAGAAAAATATGTGGATAGCGGTGTTCGTGAACTCAAAAATTATTTGAAAACGGACAAAATTGTTCTCGGTACAGAGAAAACAGTCAAGCTCTTGAAATCAGGCGCAGCTGAAAAGGTTTTTCTCTCCAGCAATTGCCCTGAAGATGTCAAAAAAGACATTGAATATTACGCAAAACTCGCAGGAACTGTACTGGTTTATTTGAGACAGCCAAACGATGAAGTGGGAACGCTTTGTAAAAAACCATATCCTGTCTCTGTCTTGAGTATTACTCAATAATTTCATGGTCGCTATGGTTAAAATCACGTATACGCAGGAACTCATGGGAACCATGGCTCTGTTTGATCGGGTTACTCATGTTTCTCTTAAGGATTGTTTTGAGGACAAAAATCAATTACTCACTTTTGTTGTGGATGCACAGGATATTGGTCGCGCAATAGGGAAACAGGCAGTGTGCGTGAAGCGGCTTGAACAATTATTGAAACGAAAAGTCCGTGTTCTTGGATTTCATGCTGATGTTCGTGAATTTGTGAAATATGTTATTTATCCACTTCAGGTCGCAGTTATCGAGTTGGAGAATGGAATTTTGTATCTCAAAGACGAGGACAGAAAAACAAAAAGTTTATTAATAGGCAGAAATGCCCAGAACCTACGGAATACTGAGGCAACCATTCAGCGGTTTTTCCCTGAAATCACCGAGGTAAAAGTTGAATAATAGCTACAATAAAAGTTGTAAAAAGTAAGATAAAAAATAACAAAAATAAAACAAAAAACAAGGATACTTATGGGAAAAAAATCACGCGGTTTAAACGCAGGAAAAAAGTTAAAGAAGAGACGACACCAATTTAAGAAAATTAGCAGAAGTATTCTTCGATTACGTTCAGATCCTCTTGGCGGATCTCACCAGGCAAAAGCAATTGTTCTTGAAAAAATACAGCTTGAAGCAAAACAGCCAAACTCCGCAATGCGAAAATGCGCTCGTGTTCAACTCATCAAAAACGGAAAACAAGTCACTGCATTTCTCCCAGGAGACGGCGCGACAAAGCTTGTTGACGAACACGATGAAGTAATCATAGAATGTATTGGCGGAAAAGTCGGCCGAGCAAAAGGAGATATTCCTGGTGTTCGATGGTCTGTTATTAAAGTTAATGATCAATCCTTAGACGCTCTGCGTAAAGGAAAAATCGAGAAAGCTCGTAAATAGTGATACTCCATGGCAGAAATCAAACTATTCAACAAATGGACAGTGCAAGGCATTGCAGTCCAAGATCCAGGATTACAGCAATACATCAGCTTGCGCCCTGTTTTTGTTCCAAAAACTGGCGCTCGATACGCTGGCAACAAATTCCACAAATCCAGAATTAACATTGTGGAACGCTTGATCAACAAGCTTATGATCCCAGGACACAAAGCGCGCAAGCATTTTAAGTCCAGCGGGCATATCACTGGTAAAGCAGGCAACGCATATGATCTTGTCAAAGAATGCTTTGAACTGATTGAACAGCGCGTCAAAAAAAATCCAGTGGAAGTATTTGTGAAAGCTGTTGAAAATGCAGCACCACGAGAAGAAATCATTACGATTGAATACGGCGGCGCTCGGTATCCGAAAGCAGTTGAATGTGCTCCACAACGACGCATTGATATTGCATTGCGATACTTTGTCCAAGGAAGTTTCCAGAAATCCTTTAACACCAAAAAACCATTTGTGCAGTATCTTGCTGATGAAATTGTCGCAGCGTATCAGATGAGTTCTGTTTCTGTCGCGATCGCAAAGAAAAATGAATTAGAACGACAAGCTGACAGCAGCAGATAAGGAAATTTATTCTTCTTAGTTCCAGTGCTCTTCTTTTCCCAAAATTCTCCACGAGCTTGCGAATGCGAGAATTTTGTTTCAAAAAGTATTTATAGTCTAAACATTTACTGAAGGATATGTTTGGTCTGAAACAATCTTGGAAACAAGTCGTGAATTCTGCAGATATTATTTCCTATGAATTAACAACAAAAGAACTTCGCGTCAGACTTGAGGCGCGACATGACGAAGAAAATGAATCAGGGGTCGTTTTCAAAACATATTTTGATGATGCAACATTAAATTATACGCAGGAATATCGAACCAAAACACTCGATGAAGCGCAGCGCCTGCTCTCTCATCTCCAAAAAGAAAAATTACCCTCTAAAACAGAATTGTACGAACAAAAAGTAGAACAGGCAAAAAAAGTTCAGATTCATCTCAAGCGCCACTTCAAAGATTACAATGTCGAGAAATGGAACTTTGCAGTCAATGATACTTTGTATGAAAACGCAGTCTATGTTCGTGACGCAGACGTGAGCGACGTCAGCATTATTCTTCATGAACGGCACAAGCCACTTGAAGCAAATATTTTGCACGAGCTTCGCGTTATTTTAGGAATGGACGATTCTGATCTCGACATTAAACAGGAATTATATTATTATTCTACAAAATCAGAAAATTATCAAAAAACCAAAAAGATGGGTTTATTTTTGGGTGGATTTGAAATGGGTTTTGATTCGCAGGATGAGAAGTAAGCAAACACAGCAAACCATATAAAACACCATTTCTTTTTCTCTTCCATGGCAGAATACATGACGCAAATTCAGGAGCTTGAGAAAGAACTCTCGAATACGAAGTATAACAAGCGAACGCAGGGTCATATTGGACTTGTCAAGGCAAAGATTGCCATGCTCAAGGAAAAAGAGCGAACACGAGGAGCCGGCGACGCAAAAGGACAAGGATACGCAGTCAGAAAAACAGGGGACGCTTCTATTATCATGATCGGTTTTCCCTCTGCTGGAAAATCGACGCTGCTCAACGCAATTACCAACGCAAATTCTCCTGTTGGCGCCTACGAATTTACGACACTTGACGTTGTTCCCGGACTTCTCGAATTTAAACACGCGAAAATTCAGGTGCTTGACGTTCCTGGAATTGTTCGCGGCGCGGCAATGGGAAGAGGCCGCGGCAAAGAAGTTCTTGCGGTCATGCAAAACGCAGACATGGTTCTGTTTATCATTGACGTGAATCGTCCTGAAGGATTAAGCGTCTTACAACAGGAAGTGTATGACGCAAACATTCGCGTCAATCAGCGAAAACCTGATGTCAAGATTGTTAAAAAAACCCGCGGCGGGGTCTGCATTGGAAAAACAGTCGCTTGCCCCGATCTTGACAACAAAACCATTGAAGGAATTTGCAAGGAAATGCGACTCAATAATGTTGATGTTGTTATTCGAACGCCGATCACCGCTGACCAATTCATCGATGTCATTGAAGGAAACAAACATTATCTTCCCGGCATTATTGTTCTCAACAAAATTGATATGGTGAGTCCAGATGAACTCGAATTATTGAAATTGAATTTGAAACCAGATATTTGCATGAGCGCAGACAGAAAAATAAACACTGAAGCATTAAAGGATATTATTTTTGACCGCTTGAATCTGATTCGCATTTATTGCAAACAAATCGGCAAAAAAGCAGACCTTGATGTTCCGCTCATTATGAAGAAAGGCTCAACACTCAATGATATGTGCCAGAAACTGCACAAGGATTTTGTCAGTAAATTTCGCTTTGCAAAAATCTGGGGAACTTCTGTGAAATTTAACGCACAGCCGATTCTGAAATTAACACATGTTATACAAGATAAAGACGTTGTGGAACTGCATATCAAGTAAAGAATGAAATAAAAAATCAAAAAACAAGTGAACAAAAAAAAGAAAAAATACTGGTGTTTTTTATGACCAACTCTCGACTTGGACTTGCAAATGCGATTATTGTTCGTGATCACCAAGTTCTTTTGCTGCACAAAAAACATCCTGCCCGCATTGTTCCTCATGGCGGCAAAATTGAGAAAGGAGAGACTTCTGAACATGCAGTTGTTCGCGAATGTCTTGAGGAAATTGGAGTTCCTGTTCGTGTTGTCAAAAAACTTTGTTCTTGTGATTCTCTTTCTCCTTCGGGTGTGCCATTACATTGTGATTTTTTTGTTTGCCATATTGTTTCCGGAGAACCCCATATTCATGAACCGCATGTGTTTGATCAATTGCTCTGGTGCTCTGCTGATGAACTTGATGGTATGGCTACTGGAGAGAAAATGGTTGATAGTTTAGTTATGAATTTAGATGAGATTAAAGCCATCTTGCAATAGAAACATTTAAATATTTCTACGTGTTAACACGTGAATTACGTGAGGTGTCCACCATGGCTCATAACATGACTGTTACTGTTGAAGACAATTTATGGGATAAGATGCAGCAACATCCTGAGATTCGTTGGGGTACTGTTATGAAAGAAGCTGCTCGCGAAAAATTAGAAGCACTTCTCATTCTTCAAAGACTTGCAGCAAAATCAAAATTTACTGAAAAAGAAATTGAAGAAATCTCTGTCAGAATCGGTAAAAAAATAACAGGGAGAAAATAATTTACTTGTTTTCTTTATTTTTCTTTCTCACGAACCTAATGCTTTTGATTCGCCTCCCCATACAACACACGCACTGACAGAAGCTTTGGCAAGTCCAATAATTATTACTTATTTTTGGTTATCTTTCTTCAAATATTTTATTTTAATAGTTTTTTGGATTTTTTAAAATAATAATTACATGAAGATACAGTTTGCGTTGCCATGCGATTTTATGTATTGTTTATGTGAATTCTTTTATTCTTATCCATTCCAATAATGCACCACAACTGGCAAAAGCAAACAGCCCATTGCCATTGTTCTTGTCACCTTCTTTATTCCAGGAATAATTCCAATTGCGGTTGTTGTTGCAAGAATAATGATTCCAATCCAACCACTTAAAATAAATGTGAGTAGAATAAGGAAACAAATAATTCCTATGATTGTCTTTTTGTAGTTTATTTTTGTAATATACTTTCCAAATCTTTTTGCAATGAACAAGGTGATGGGAATTGCAGTGCATGCGACAATGACAGAGATAAGCGCGCAAATCATAATTTGTGCTCCTGTCGGTTCAATCAGAATCTGTTGTATCCCCACAACTGCACCATTTCTCGCTTTTTGTATTGCATATAGTGTTCCTAAACTGACGACAAATCCTGCGCCATTCACCGCGCCTTGCAAAAGCATATAGCCCTGATCTCCATTGTTTCTGGTCAGCTGCATCCCAAAAATACTTGCAATTCCTGCGCTTATGCCTGGAAATAACGCAACGATAAGCGCCGCGAACTGGCTTGCGATTAATGATTTCATGAATGGTTTCTTTTCTATTCCTATCAATTCTGTTTGAAATTGTTGTGGAATGCTATTGCTTTCTTTCAAACTTAAGAGGAGCGTGCTTGTTCCAAAAAGTCCGCTGAGAAGCGGGAATAATGGTTCTCTTAGATTTGGCATCGCAAAGACAATGATGCCAGTAATTCCTGCAAGCAGAAAAACTATTGCCGCCCAGATTCGTTTTGTGTTTTGCTGAATCATTGCAAGAATAATTATTATCAAAAAAAAAATCATGTATTTTTGGATGTATGGTATAATCATTGGCAAGAACTCTATTATAGGATAGAGTGTTAATGCTGCAAGCAGGATTCCAGAAAAGCAGCCAATCATTGCGAGCTTAATTGCCATGATCCCATTTCCTGCCATGAGATATCTATGTCCCGGAAGCACACTTAACGCTGTGCTTTCTTCCGGCGCTCCGAGAAATGTCGCGGGAATAAAATCAAGGAAAATGTGCGTGATGCTGACTGCAATGATGAACGCGCATAGACTAATTGGATCTGCGTATTTGTTTAGGATTGCTATTTGGCTTATGAGAAATGCGACGACAAGATTGATGTGAATGCCAGGACAGATTCCTGTCAGTGTGCCTGTCAAAATTCCTGCTGCTGTTGCAATTATTATTTCAACGAAGAGTTGCATTCCTTTTTTTAGAATTCTTTTTAATAAAAGTGTATTTGGCAAAAATCCGGAAAGTTTTCAGAATTTTTGGAAGATTTTCAGGAATTGGATTGGTTTTTGGAAGATTTGCGGAAGTTTATTCTTTCTTTCTTCTTTTATCGGGTCAATTCCTCCCATGATTTCTTTTGTTTCTTTGTTTTCGATCACAATCCCACAACTCCATTCATCCTCATCAATGCCCGCACTGCTGCACCTGCATAATCAGTCGGATTTCCTTCTTTTTCCCATGCCCAGTTAATATCAGAAGAGGCATTAATTCTGTGAATTCTCAAATCTGTGCCGCTTCTTTTGAGTGCGGCAATAACATCTTCCAAACTTCCTCCTTGTTTTCCAATGCCTGGAATTAAAAGGGGAATTTCTCTTCCAAGATTGACATAAAATCCACTCACTTCTTCCAATTCTTCAGTCCCGCCTGTGCCGCCAAACACTGCGCCTATGCCTTGTTTGTACCACTGCTTTCCTATAAGCTCTGCAACATGCCTATATGTGCCATTCACATCTTGAATATCTTTTCTTCCTGGATTTGATGTTCGTAAAAGAATATAAACTCCTTTTCCTTTATCACACCAATTCACAAAAGGCATGATCGAATCTGTTCCCATATATGGTGCGACGGTGACTGCATCAAAATTCCATTCGTCAGGGTGGAAGAGTGCTTCTGCATACGCTTCACTTGATGCGCCGATGTCTCCTCGTTTTGCATCTCCAATAATCGGAATTTTCAGCCTTCTGCATTCCACGTTGATTGCATCCAACGCTTCCAACAACTTGTATCGCTTTCTTCCTTCTTCAAAATATGCGAGATTTGGTTTGACGCTAGCTGGAAAAATTCCTTGTCGTTCACATTCCCGTAAAATGTTTATGTAATATTCTTTTACGGCATCTCCTACTTCTCTTTCTTCTATCTTTTCTGTTCGTGTCGCTTGTATTTTTTTTATTTGCGGATCAATGCCCATGCAGATAATTGATCTTGTTGTTTGTGCTTGTTGTTTCAGTCGTTCGAGATAATTTGTTGTCATTGTTTCACCTTGTTTTATTCAAACCCATATTTTTTTGCCCATCCTTTTGGGTCTGTTTTCCAATCTAAAACAATTCTTTTTTGGTCTTCTGTTATTCTCCCGAGCGCAGTTGCTTCTTCTCCTATCGCGCTGAAAACAGTTCCAGTATATAATCTGCAATTTGCGTTTCTAAACGCTTCTTCTGCTTCTGCCATCTCATAACTGGAAATTGCAAGACAGCACTCGACAATTCCTCCTGCATCTCTTACGGGGTGAATTGCTCTGACACTGCTCCCGCCAGTACTGATATGATCTTCGATAATTAAAACTCTTTGACCCCTTTCAAATCTTCCCTCTATTTGATTTTCTCTTCCATGCTCTTTTGGTTTTGCTCTCACGTAAATCAATGGTTTTTCGAGTCTATCTGCAATAATACTCGCCCACGGAATTCCTGCAGTTGCAACTCCTGCAATGATATCAAAATCTTGTACTTTTTGTGCGATAATGTGGAGCATTGCATCAACTATCTTATCTCGCGCATCTGGATAAGAAAGAAGCGCTCTGTTATCACAGTAAATTGGACTTTTCATTCCAGAAGCATAGGTAAATGGTTTTATTGGATTGATAATGACTGCGTGTTTTTCAAGGAGGATTCGCGCGATTTCTTGTTGTCTGATCTGTTCTATCATCTTTATTCACTCTTATACATTCTTATCCCCTTCTATACATCTGCCCTTTCACAATTGTTGCGTACACACTTCCAGGAAATGTAATTCCTTCAAATGGAGACCATCCTGCTTTTGTTCGCAGCATCTCTCTTGTTATTGTCATTGGTGTGGTTGGATCAATCACTGTCAGCGATCCATAATATCCTTTTTCTATTTTTCCAAATTTTCCAGGACCGTTGTGAAATTGATTGACAAAATTTCCTGGATTTTCTGCTGCAACTCTTGCAATATCCTGCGGTGTAAATCGTTGCGCTTGCATGAGCCATGTGGTAAATGGTCCATACGTATCTAATTGCGGTGTTCCAGACGTACTATCTAAACACGCTCGTCTTCTGCATTCTTCAAGGTTTGTTATTCTCAGATGAGTATAAAATTGTTCTCGTGTCATGTCACTTTCTTTTTCTGGTTCAAACTGTTTTAATTTTTCATCTATTGTATGCGGTGCGTGATCTGTTGCAAGATACTGAATAAATCCTGATCGCAATCCTTCAAGCAGTTGCACTCTATGTTCCCTTCCTTGAATTGTAGGATTCATTTGGACAAACGGCCATCGTTCAGGTGTTTCTGCAAGCATATCTGCATCAAAAAATAAGTTGAGTGGAGAAACTTCCAGCGTTGTATTGTATCCTCTTGCACGATGCGCTTTAATCATTTCAATACTCTTTCCGCCAGTTGACCAATGACACAATTTTGCTTCTAAATCATAATCTTCAATAATTTGTAAGACGTATGCTAATGCAGTTTCCACACACGCTACAGGACGTCTTTCTTGATGTGTTCTATTTATATTGTTTGCTTGCAAAACATCATAATCCTCGACGTGAAAGCTGACACTTTTTCCTTTGTAGTGCTGGAGTGCGCTTCGTACTTCTGCTTCATTTTTGAAAAATAAATCTCCGACAGATGGTCCAGTAAAAACTTTGTAGGGAACATTTACATCTAGTGGTCTTGTTTGTTTTCCAACACCTACATAATGAAAAATCAGTGTTGGAAATTGTCTGCATCTTTCCTTGTGCCAATCCAATTGCGCTTGTGTTGTCAGTGGAGAAGGAGTATTAGGCATGCAACTGACATGAATTACTCCGCCATTCAGCGCCGCTTGGTTTACTGTTGCATACTCTTCTTTGTACATTTGTCTTTCTGTTTCATCTTCTCGCGCGTGAATATGGATATCTCCAAATCCCGCAAAAATTAATTTATCTTTCGGAAAAATAAATGTGGGATTTCCAATGTAGTTTTGTTTTTTGAGAATAATTCCTGTTTTCCTGTCGATTTCAATTTGTCCAAAAAATTCTTCATCACTGTTGATGAATCTTCCTTCGATAATGATGTTGTTTGTCATTATTTCCGCTTCTCTTTATTTTTACTAAAAGACTTTTTTTCACGCACTAAGAAAAGCAAACTTGACCATGATAACTTTATTTTCTATAATAATTACATAAAGATACTTTTTTCTTTTCTTGGTTCGTGTATTTGTAATTTGGGGTAACTGTTTGCGTTACTTGTCGTGTATTTTTTTGCTTGTTAGTGTTTTGAGTTTTTACTGTATGTTTTTTACAACGTCTTTAACTTTCCTTTTACATCACTGATATCATCATATCCCTTCTGAAACATATATGCTTTGAGTTCAGTTTCCAACCGCGCAAAGCATTTCACGCCTTCTTTTTGGAATGTGGTTCCAACCTGCACTGCATCCGCGCCGCAAAGGAGGAATTCAAACGCATCAACACCTGTATCCACGCCGCCAACACCGATCACTTGAATTTCTTTTCTCAAAAGTTCTCTAAACTTTCTGACATTTGCAAGCGCTATTGGTTTTATGTATGCGCCGCCAAGTCCTCCAAATCCACCCTTTGGTTTGATCACTACTACTTCTTTTTCTGGATCAATAAATAATGCGTTTCCCACAGAATTAATGCACGTCACAAACGCAATGTTGTGTTTATTAATGATACTTGCTGCTTCTTCAAAGTGAACAAAGTCAAAATATGGAGGAAGCTTTAATCCTAAAGGTTTTTTTGCGACTTTTTCTATTTCTCGCAACACCTCTCGTGTCTGATCAAAATCATAGCAGATCTGCGGCTTTCCAATCACATTTGGACAAGAAAGATTAAGTTCAAGCGCATCAATGTCTTTTATTTCAGAGAGATATTTGAGCATTTCCATATTTTCTGCGAGTTTTAATCCAGAGACACTGACAAAATATGGTTTTGTTGTTTGGACTTTGAGAAGCGGTGCAAATTCTGCATACTTTTTGTAGCCGAGATTCGGAAGTCCCATACTGTTTATCGAACCAAATTCAAGATTGCAATATCTTGGCTCTGGATTTCCTTCTCTCGGTTCAAAAGTGCTTGATTTGCTCATGACCACTGCGCTATTTGATGCGGCTAATGCCAATAATTCTTCCAATGTCATGCATTTTGGACCAGAAGCGTTAAAGAAATACGATTCCAATGGAATTCCTGCAATGCTTGTTTTCAGGTTTACCATTAAAATAAAAGAGATATATTTGCGTTTTAAATGGGTTGTGGTTTTGTAGGAAAAAACAAAAAATAAAAAGAAAAAAAATTTATTTTCCTCCACATGCCACAACTGTCTTTTGGACACACTCTCGCAGAAGCTCGTAGAATCCAGTTTCTTCCAGCATTGTTCCAAGACCTCGCGTAAAGCTTCCAGAACCACCAACTTCTGCATAAATGTCTGTTCCAGAAATTCCTTTTCTTAGCTGATGCGCAAGTGCTTCGTGCATTGCTGCATAAAACAGACATGCTTGTTGTCTCGGCATTCCTTCTTGCACTAATTCCTCTATCTTAACATCTGTCTCCTTTGCCGTGAGCCCTGTATCACACGCAATAAATGTTCGATGCGCAAGAAGTTTTTCTTCTAATTCTATCGCATCTGATCCAAAAATGTAGTGCACCATTGCTCTGTCTTCTGCTGTTGTGTTTTCTCCTAACGTGTATGCGGCAAGCTCGTCTTTGACATACAAACCAGTCATCACTCGTGCAGTTCTTGTTTCTGTGCCAAGTATTTGGTATAATTTTTCCAAACTTGTCGCAGCAGCAAGACAGATCACCAATTTTTCTTTGGTGTATGCTGCGATTTCTGGTCCGACTTCATTTATTGTTATTTTTGGTTTTGTCGCAACAACAATCACATCCGCTCGCTGTACTGCATAGCAATTGTTTGTTCTTGTCTCAATTCCTCTATATTTTTGTGCAAGCTGCTTCAATGCTTCTTCAGAATGTCTTGTTGCAATTATTCTTCTGTGTCCTTTTTCATAGAGCGCTTCAACAACCTGCTCTCCAATACTTCCTGCACCGATTACTGCAATCCACTCATTTGCAAGGAATAGCATCAGCGGTATTTCCGCAAGCAATACTTCCTCCTTCATTCATTATTTTTTCCAGTTCTTTTTCTTGTTTCATTTTTGTTACCTCCAGTCATACATTTTTCTGACGGTTTGTCAGTATGAAAAAATATATCTGAGAAAATAATGGCACTTATTCTGCCGGTACAGCGGGAACACTACTCTGAAGAACCATTCTCTTTGCTATTGTCGTGTCTTTCATGGCAGAAGGGATGGGGGAGAAGTATATATAGCTTTTGACATATTTTGGTTTTAGATGAACAGAACACATTACTCGAACTAGCATTACTTGATATTCGCTTTGCAACGCTTTGGCGAACACAATAATTATTTCTAATATATTTTTCGAAGAAATTATCTTATCAAATTATTTATCCAAAAAATAATAATTACACGGAGATACAGTTTTTCTTTCTTAGTTCGTGATTTTCTGTTGCTTGTCAATCCATTCTTTTGGATACCCTTTCATCTCATAGTATTGTTTGACTCTGTTTTGTGCAAGCTCTGGATTTTCTATTTCTTCGATTCGTTCATGTCCAAGTTGTGCTAACCACTGTTTAAATGGCTCAGCTTTCTTTGATGGAACAGACTGAATTATACGAAATGCGTTCTTCACATTTACACAGTTTGTTTCTCTGACTTTCCCATCAGGTGCTATCATTTCAAGTAGGGTACAAATTGTACCCCAGTTGGCATCTAAAAGTGGATATTTCAACTATATAAAGCTCACGCGCACCTGTCTTGTCCAGTGCTATTTTGAGATATTTACCGAGAATAAAAGCACTGGACAAA
>JACRKI010000102.1 GCA_016215305.1 Candidatus Woesearchaeota archaeon
CGTAAAGACAATTGAATGTTCTCAAAAAGGGGTTTCATCTTGGATATGGAAAAAGAAAAATCACAAGAGAGGAGCTCTATGACAGAAGTAACTAAAGAAATTTCTTTAATAGATACAAATATTCTTGTTTATGCATACGACAGTGCAGATCCAAAAAAACAGAAGATTGCGAAAGCATTGCTCGAAAAATGTTGGAAAAGAGAAACAATATATGCAATCTCCGCACAAAACCTTGCGGAATTCTTTGTCGTGGTGACACAAAAGATTCCAAACAAGATGCCTCTTGAAAACGCAGAGCAAATTATAAAGGATATAAGCACCTTTTCAAACTGGAATGTTTTGCATTATGAAGAAGGTACAGTTCAAAAAGCGATAGAGAGATATAAAGAGAAAAAGAAGCATTTTTGGGATGCGGTTATTGTAGAAACAATGAAAGAAAATGATATCAAACATATATACACAGAGAACGAAAAGGATTTCGAAATATTTGAAGAGATCAAAGCAATAAATCCATTTACAGAATAGAAATCCCCAAACTATATATAGCACCAACTGTTTTTCTCTAAGCCATGACACTTACGCAAATGCAAAAGATATTTTTGACAGAAAAAGACATCTTACCAGACATTATTGGCCAAGACAAGCTCAAAGAAGAGCTAAAATCTGCGTTGGCGATGGGAAGAAACATTGTCATTTTAGGACCGCCGGGCATTGGAAAGACAACATTGGCAAAGAATGTCGCAAAATTATTGCCAGATGTGGAAGTCAATGATTGCTTATACCACTGTCTTCCAAAACAACCAGTCTGCCCGCAATGCCAGTCTGGAAAAAAGACAAAAACAAAAATCAGCAAAGGCACAGAGCGCTTTATCAGAATTCAGGGAAGTCCAGATTTAACAGTCGAAGATTTGTTTGGAGATATTGATCCAATAAAAGCGTTGGAGTTTGGTCCATTAAGTATGGAAGCGTTTACGCCAGGAAAAATATTCAAGGCAAACAATGGAGTTCTTTTTTTCGATGAGCTGAACAGATGCCCGGAAAAATTACAGAACGCGCTTCTCCAAGTATTGCAGGAACATATTGTCACGATTGGAACCTATGACATTGATTTCCCTGCGCAGTTTATTTTTATTGCGACCATGAATCCGCAGGATTCAAACACAGAGCGTTTAAGCGATGTCCTACTTGACAGAATGGATATGCTCACTATGGCGTATCCGGAAACAATGGAGCTTGAAGAAGAGATCGTGCTCGAAAAATCGCACAAACTTATGGTGACAGTCCCAAGCAATATTTTGAGGTATATCACCGGATTTGTGAGAGAACTCAGAGAAAATAAAAATCTGGAAAAAGTGCCGAGCGTCAGAGCGACGATTGGAATATATGAACGTGCGCAAAGCACTGCGCTTTTGCATAACAGAGAAGAAGTCGCGATTGATGATGTCAGAGCAGTGATTCCTTCAGTCATTAGCCACAGAATAAAATTAAAACCAAGCATTCGCTATCTTCAATCAACGCAGCAATTTCTCGAGAAAGAAGTGGAAGAGTATACAGAGCATGGATTAGGGAAGCAGGCAAAAGAGCAGCGGTCGTTTGATGAAGACGATGGTTCTCCCTGACACCCCCCAGCAAAAAACAGAAGTCAAGGATTTTGAAGAGATAGAAGAGCATTCTGGAAAACTTGCGTTTCAAAATGTGGAAGATAAATTGATGCATTCGATCATGGAAAATGATCAGTCTGTGATAGAAAATGCAAAAATAATCAAAGACTCAATAAACCAATCACTGAATTCTTTTACACCAGATATGATGTTTGAGCAGTTTGTCAAGAATTACAAAATGGCAAAGCAGATTTTCGGAGACAAACTCATTAGGCAAATGACAGGCTATGATGAGAAATATGTAGAGAAAAATATTCGCATCCCTGAATTTCAACGGGACATGAAACAAAAAATGTGGGAAAAATATGAATTGCTGCAGGACCAGGGATTACTTGGAAAGCATGGAGAAATCACAGAAAAAGGAATTGAACTTGCGGCAGTGGAAATGTATGTGGAAGAACTTGATTCTTTGCAGGCGCATGGACTCCTGGGAGAACGATTGTGGGAGAAGCAATCGCATTATGGAGCTCCGATGGATGTCAGAGAATTCCACAAAGGAGATCGTTACAAAGATATTGCACTGAGAAGAACAGTAAAAACAGCAGTGCGAAGACAGCATCCAAAATTAAAAAAAGAAGACATGAAAATGTTCACAAGGCAGGCAAAAGGAAAAGTGGACATCATCTATGCGCTTGACGCGTCAGGAAGCATGAAAGGCGCAAAAATTGAAACATGTAAAAAAGCAGGAGTGGGGCTTGCGTTTAAAGCGCTGCAGGAAAAAGATGAAGTGGGATTAATTGTGTTTGGCCAGAAAATACAAACAGCGATTGCGCCGTGCAGTGATTTTGGAACATTGCTGAAAGAAATGACGCGAATTCAGGCATCCAAAGAAACAGATCTTGCGGGGTGTATTATGAAAGCAATGGAATTATTTCCGCATCATGAAGCGACAAAACATTTGTTGCTTTTGACAGATGCAATGCCTACAGTGGGCAAAGAACCACTCAAGGCATCGCTTGAAGCAGCAGAGAAAGCAGCTGCGGCAGGAATTACTGTTTCTGTCATTGGAATTAAATTAGACGCGACAGCACGAAAGTTTGCAGAGCAGTTGGTCGAGATTGGCAAAGGAAAATTCTATATTGTGGAAAATCTGGAAGAATTGGATAAGATTGTTTTAATGGATTATTATGGGAACTGAAGAGAAAGATTTGAAGAAATTATTTTGCGGCGAGTGAGGTTTCTGAGGTGAGAGGATATTTGATTACATCAATTCTTTCCATGACGCGATTAGTTGCATGACAGAGAGCAATATAAAGATCCCTATATTTTCTTTCCCAACCATCAATCTTTTTTTGTTGTCGAGCTTCATAGATAACATGGCTTCCTGGATTTGGAGGAAGGTCATATCCATGCCCATGCAAATCTGAAACCATTAGATCAACACGAACTTGAAATCGGGAATTCTGAAGCGTCGGAAGAACATAGGTTGCTGCATTTTTATTTCCCCCAGTCTTTTCTCTGCTTCCTGTGAAAAAGCGATCTTCAATGATAAAAGAATTATCATATTCCCAGACGCCCGGAGAAACAGAAACGAGTTTTTTGCCAAAAAGAACAGAATAGTGATCACCAAAAGAATGTTGTCTGTTGACAAGTTTCCCCAATAAACCTAAAGCGTCTTCTCGTGATCGAGTAACATTGAATACACCAACCATATCACTCACACGAGAACGAACAAAGAGATATTCGAGAGGATTTGGAGGAGAAAAAGGACTAGTAGGCAAATCAAAAGGAGTTGGAAGACCATAATAATGCATACCGCCAAAAGCTTCGCTTACTTTAGAAGGAAGAGAAGATAATTTTCTTTGAGGGGATTCTGAGAGAACAGAAGTGAGAGCAGCATGTTCCTGCAATCCTTCACAAATATAACGAGCAAATTTTAAACCCATTCTATAGGGATCTTTAATGCGGAAAAAAGTAAAAGCAACAGGAAATTGAGGAGAATCATCTATTCTATGTGCCCCATGTCGAAAACCAAGATGAATTGGTTTATCCAAACGAATCTGAGACTGTTTTTGATCATATTCTGCAACAGCGCTCAAAACAGTAGCAGTATCAGGATCAAAACGAGAACCTGTATCCAGAACTTTCTGAAGATGCGCACCATATCCTGCAAGATAACTTCCATCTGTTTTATATTCGTGGACATCATATGGTTGCGGGCGGGGAGCTGGCCGTTGTTGTCGTGCAAAAAAAGAAGAAGCTACATGCATATGTGGAACAGCAGCATCAAGGTAACTCATCAACGCTTGTGCAACACGTTCTTCAGCTTCCTCTCTTCGTGCATTTCGTTGTGCACGAGTTCCTTCAGAAAAAATATCATCAATGTTCAACACAACACGGCCTTTAGTTTCAATAAAGCGTTCTATAATGGGAGCAACGTGCATGAACAACGGCCACGTCGGATCAAGAGGTCCTTCTAAAAGCTGTTCAATATTTGAATTTACCACAACAACACCTTCCGCAATATACAAAATAAAATACTTATAAAATATAAATGAAAAAGAAAAGAAGGCAAAAATAGTTTATATATATTGTGGCATTTTTTTCAAAAATAAAGAGATAATCCCACAAATGTGTCAAAAGAGAACTCCCTTTCATCCACAGGTTTTTTAAATCCAGACAAAATAAAACAAGCTATGAAAGTATTTGTTTTCGCGGATATGCATGGCAGTGAGACTGCGTTTAAAAAAATAGAAATAAAAGCAAAGCAGGCAGGTCTCTTGCTTTGTGGAGGAGACTTCACTATTTTTGGCCAGAAACAAAATCAGATTCTCAAAAGAATCAATGATTTGGGAAAACTCTGTTTACTCATCCATGGCAATCATGAAAATGCGAGTGAAGTGGAAGAGCAATGCAAAAAATACAAGAATATTTTGTTTATCCACAAAAAAGTGGTGCGGATTGGGTATTTGATTTTCATGGGGTATGGGGGAGATGGATTTTCTCTCAGAGACAAAAACTTTGAAACCATTTTTGGACCAAGATTCATCATTGGAATGAAGAAGTATAAAGAAAATATTGAAAAAGAGGCAAAGAAACCAAAAACAATCCTGATGGTGCATGGACCGCCGTATGGATCAAAGGTTGATGCGATTGAAGATCAGCATTGCGGGAATAAATCGTATCGTGATTTCTATTTGAAGAATAAAATTGATTATGTCTTTTCTGGACACATCCATGAATCAGCTGGCGCAGTTGAGCACATTAAGAATACCACATTAATGAATCCTGGTCCGTTTGGGGTTATTGTGGAGATGTAGAACTGCACAAATAGAAAATGAGATAATATGCTACTTTTCTATTCGAATATGAAAAAGCTAAGCGTACGACTTTACGAAGTAAATGTCGTACCCGATCTCGCTTAGCAGTTGGCGAAAGAACTGGCACACGACAAACCATCATGTCCAGTGCTCTTATTCTCA
>JACRKI010000012.1 GCA_016215305.1 Candidatus Woesearchaeota archaeon
CCAACAGCGATGCAAACCATTGCGCATTTCTTTCCCACATATTATGGGTTTGAGATATTGAAAGCAAGTGTTGGCGCAGGAACAATTAATGTGCCATGGCTTGTGGGAACAATGCTGCTTTGGTTGATTGGCGCAGTGTTGTTTTTATCCTGGGCAAAGAAATATACGATGAAGAAGGGATTGTTTGCGAAGTTGAATTAGATTTTAGAATATTGTTTGAGATCATTCAAGTCCAAATCAATTTTGTAATAATGATAGCCTAATTTTGAAATGTTAAGTAAAGCACTATAGAGAAATTTTCGCATTTTTTTCAAGAAAAATATATGGATCTTTTGTATCAATTAACAAGTAGCTTTAAAGACATAAAAGAAGGACGAGTAAGAAGAGTGAGATAAATATTATTTAACCAGATTTCTAATTTCTTCCTGAAAATGATCAAGGAGTAACCATATTGTATTATCATCATAAATGAGATAATAAATCCTATACTTATCTTTTTTCTTTTCGCGAAACCAAGGAACGCGAATAGGATCACCAACATATGGATTTTCCACAAGCTGTTCTTCAATCTTATCACCCAATATTTAAAGACTGAAGGAAAAGCTTCCAACTTATCATCAAATGTTTGTGAGTGATAAATGGAAAAGGACATAATGAAACCTCACATTTTCTACGGTCTCCTATACAAATGCTTGATCATGTAATTTTCTTCATCTTTGGAAACAACTTCTGCGTTGGTTGGATTTTCCTGATGTTCAGCAGCAGGAATAGTGGCTTGTCCTGAAGGAGATGGAGGAGAAGAAACACCTGAACCAATAATCACAGGAGCAGCTTCCTGAACAATTTTTTCTTTCTTCTCTTTTTTCAGGGAAATATAATCTGCTTTATCCTTTAACTTCTTGACAGCATCGTCGAAATCATTTGGTCCTAATTTTTTTGGTTCCCAAAGATAATTTAAGCCATCATTTTCTTTTCTTGGAATAATTTCAATAACAATATGTCCTTTTGCTCCTGCGCCAGCGCCATTGTTGCAGATAATGTTTGTGCCGTGGCTTGCGAGTCCCTCATAGACTGCGCTTGCTGCGTAACTTGCGGCGTAAAAGAGCTGCGTCGCGATTGCGTCAGGAATCTCTTCAAGATTTTGAAAGTGCTGTTTGGGAAGCACTTGAATGTGCCCAAGAGTAGCAGGATCAGATGCAAGAAGCGCGCAGCACACGCTATCTTCGTAAATGATTCTTGCAGGCACATGTTTCTGTGCGACAGAGCAGAGCGTGCAGTTCATGTTTTTCTCCGAAGCATTTCTTTATGAAGACGAGTGATGAGATCATCTTCTGGTTCTTGTTCAGATTTTTTCTTCTCTTCTGAAGTTTCTTGTGGTTCTTCTTCTTGCGATAGTTCTTGTTGTTTTTCTGTTTCCTGCTCTTCTTCTGATTCTTGATTTTGCGGTGAAGAATCTTGAATGTGCTCTTCTTCTGATTCTTCCACGTTTTGCAAAGATTCATCTTCTTCCTGAATTAATGCGGGATTCTCTGCTTCTGGAATGTCCAAATGCGGCTCGAGATTCTTAAGTGCAGGAGAAGAAAGAAGGTCATTTGCTCCATGCTCTCGCGTTTTTTTAGTGGTAAAAGAGCCGAGCATTGCCTGAACATCTTGTTCTTGGTGAACGTCATACGCAAGCACTGCGCGTTCGAGTTCTTCAATGTCTATGCCGCCGAAAAGTTCCTGCAGTTCTGGAATCTTGGAAACAGCTTCTGCAAACTGCAGGGTTT
The DNA here is from genome assembly GCA_016215305.1 of Candidatus Woesearchaeota archaeon. Classification (GTDB taxonomy): domain Archaea; phylum Nanobdellota; class Nanobdellia; order Woesearchaeales; family DSVV01; genus JACRPI01. Next base: position 1,770 of record JACRKI010000012.1, read on the forward strand.
GTTTCAGAAGCATTTCCTTCAATTGCGGATTATCATTGACAATTGCGACCAATTCCTGAATAGTGTATTTTGGTTGAATTGGAGCAGCAGGCGCAAAATACGCGATAATGTCATCAACATCAAGAGAAGCAAATGCTTGTTTTAATCTTTGATTTTTTTCAATCTGTTCTTTGAATTGGCTTGGATAATTCATCACAAGTTCTTTGAGTTGTTCGTTGGATTCAATGAGTTTGATGACAGATTCTTTCGTATACCCGACAGTCGGACGTTTCAAAGCAAATGGTGATGCAGAAACAGGAGAAGGTTGAGAAGAGACAGAAGGAGCAATTGGAGAAGCATATGATTGTTCAACAGAAAGTGATGGCTGCGTCATGGAAGAAGATTGTTCAGTTGGTGCTTCTGATAGTAATTGCTGTTCCATTCCTGGAATTGGAAATAACGCGGCTCGTTGCCTGAGCATGATCGGCAGATTATGTTTCAAAAGTTTGAATGCGTCATCTGCCTGCACGCGATCAACAACAGCTTTTTTTGGAGTAAAAGAATCAAGCCCATCATTTGTTTCTCGAGGAACAAGATGCAGCATGAAGTGGCTGCTTTGTTGTCCTGCTGCGTATCCATTTGCGATAAAGAGCGTGTCTCCAAACAACAACAAACCTTCTTTCATTGCAGCAGAAAGTTGCTTTGTTTTGAGAAACAAATATTCAAAAATGTCTGGAGGAATCAGCGGCATGATGGGATAATGTTCTTTTGGCAAGACAAGAAGATGTCCTTTCGCGGCAGGGTTGATATCGAGAATAGCGAGGATTTTGTCATCTTCGTAAATCTTTTTGCTGGGGATTTCTCCTTTGACAATTTTGCAGAAGGGGCATTGCGCTTTTTGCGCTTCCACAGCTTTTTGTTGCTCGGCAGAGAGTTGCATGAAGATCACGTCTTATTTAGGTTTTAATATCTTTCTAAGTCTTTCTTCTAATTCATCCTTATTTGGAAGGTAAAGTTTGTATTTTGATACAAATAATTTGTTAGAAAGACCACCTAAAGCATATTTTACCATGAGATGATCCTTCTCACTTCCTAAAATAATTCCAATGGGATCATTGTCTCCATTACTATTTTCTTCTTCTTTAAAGTAATTAAGATAAAGATTCATTTGACCAATATCGTTATGCGTTACTTCTCCTATTTTAAGGTCAATAAGAACAAAACAACGAAGAATTCTATTATAAAAAACAAGGTCTGTAAAGAAGTGTTTGTTTCCTAATGATATGCGGTACTGCCTACCAACAAATGTAAAACCTTTGCCTAACTCAAGAAGAAACATTTGGAGATTATCAATGATCTTTTGCTCTAATTCCTTTTCTGAATAAAGCGCGTGTTCAGGTATTTTTAAAAATTCGAGAATGTAAGGATCCTTAACAATATCTTGTTCTGTTTGTATAATATGCCCTTTTTTTGAAAGCTCTAGTACTCCTCGCTTGTCTTTGCTTAAAGCGATTCGATGGAATAATGCCGAATTTATCTGTCTCTGGAGTTCTCTAACAGACCATTTTTCCAGAATACACTGTTTTTCATAAAAAGTACGTTCAAGATCATCTTCTCTGCTTAATAATTCAATATAATGACTCCAACTCAATTGGTCAGACAGTGTCTGACTTTTTGGATATTTAAGATAAAGTAATCTCATGTAGATGACATTGCTCCTGCTAAAGCCTTTTCCATATTGAAATCTAATATCTTTAGCAATTGTTTCAAAGAGTTTGCTTCCATATCCCGCAGATTCTTTATTATTTTGTTCATAAGAAGTTATAGTTTTACCAATCTCCCAATAAGTTTTGACAAGAATAGTGTTAACAGTTTGATATGCGTGCTTTCTTCCTTGTTCAAGTATGATTCCTATTGAAGCTAGAAGTTGTTCATACTTTTTTTTCTTAGAGAGCTGCATGAAGAGATTTTAGAAAGAGCAATATTTAATGGTTTTGGTGCGATACTTTTATATATTCAAAATCATTAACATCTCCTATGAAATCAAAAATAGTTATTGACCCAAAAATTCTCGTTGGCAAACCAGTTATTGCAGGAACACGAATACCGGTTTATCTTGTTTTAAATCTCTTAGCGCATGGAAAAACAATTCAGGAAATTACCGAAGATTATCCTGGATTTAATTATGGCAATGGAAAAAGCAGCTGCTTTTATTACGGATGCTGGAGGCATTACATCGCACGCAGCAATAATAGCTAGAGAGTTAAAAAAGCCATGCATTATCGGCACAAAGATTGCGACAAAAATACTTA
>JACRKI010000104.1 GCA_016215305.1 Candidatus Woesearchaeota archaeon
AAGCGTATGAACTTGTGAGAAGGTTGCAGCAGCATTAGAATGGTTTAATAACACTAATGCCGCTTCCTTCAAAGTGTTTTATATTCTCCGTGACTATTTTTGAAATATTGCGCTGCTTGAGAGTTTCAATAATTAATGCATCCCAAAATGGTTTTGTTGAATGCAGAGCACGTAAAACAGTCTCACCGGTGTAATCAAAGACAACCCAATTTTCGCTGGATAAGATTGCACCTATTATAGATTGAGCTTCATCTTTTTTAAGAGGGAATTCTATCTTTTTGTCACAACAGCAGAAAACTCCGCAAGAATTTGATTTGTAAGAACTCCTTTTTGCTTTCCATTAAAAATGTTTAAGACTAATTTCTTGCAAATTTCTCTTTTTTTAGGATAAGCGTTGTCAAAAGCATAAACGAGTATGTTTGTGTCAAGAGCGATCATAAATTTCATCTCTTGTAGAATATTTTAACTTGCCCATATTAACGCCTTTTTCAAGAAGAAGCATACAAGTATCAAGATGTTCTTTTTTCCTTACCCATTCCTGCATTGCTTCAGCTATTGCTTTGCCAAGATTTCCTTTTTTCTTTCCATACAATTGATGCACTCTTTTTCTGAAATGCTGTGCAACAGTATCTTGCACATTTATCGTAATTGTTGTCATAATAATGTAAATGGAAAGAGATATATTTAAATGTTTTGAATTGTAAATGGTTTACCCAATCTGAAAGTTCGTCGAAACGCCGGAATCGCTTGTTCCAGAATACACAATCGTTGATTTAGAAGGAGCGGAAACTGGAGTATATTTTATTTTAATGCTCACTGCGTTTGTCGGATTGCTGAATGACAGCAATAAATCAGTAAGTTGCGCTGTTTGCTGCGCGGAAAGCGTGCCGTCAATTTCCTTTTCAATTTTCCAGTAACCACTGTCTGTTTGAGAAACAGCAATCTCAATTTCTGCCTCTGTATTTTCTGTCTGGAGCTGCTGATAAAGAATGTTGATTTTCTGCTGTTGGTCAGCAGTGATTGCTCCATCCACTTTCAGTTTATTTCTGGAGCTTGCGTCGCTGATGGTTGCGGTCGCATGCGTCTGCTGCGAGGAAGAGCTGCTTTGATTTTCCTCGAGAAATTCTGCTGCTGCATCAACAGCCTGTTCTGCAAGAGAAGTTGCGTTCGCCGCAAGAGAAGTCATTAAAGAATCATTCGACGCGATATCAGCTGCCGTGTCAACAAAGGAAGTAAGGTTCATTTTTTGAAGGGAATCGAGTTGATCTTCCACGTTCTTGGTCTGTCCTATGCCTTCCTGAATGTCCTGTTCCATTTGAAGGAGCACATCATCTGTCACGCCGTTTGCTTTGACAGCAGTTTCTGTCTGTTGTTTTTTATCAGCAAGTACTTGTTCAAGAGAAGCAGTGGTAGTGGTCATTCGTTCAGAAATTTTTGCAAGAAGCGCTGTCTGCGTCGCGTCGTGAGATGTGGAAGCGATGAGTGCCTGAAGCTCAACAAGATGGGAAATATAAGTGGCAAGAGAAGCGTTGATTTCTAATTCTCTCTTAAGCGCCTGCTGTTTATCATCATCATCAATAGTGGTGATAACAGTCTGCGTTTTTTCAAGAATTGTATCATACTTGTTCAATGCTTTTTCCGCTGCGTCTGTTTTGTTCCAGCGGAGCATTTTTTCCACTTCTGCGACGCGCTCTTCTGCGTGATCCAAGGATTTCTGGACTTTGACTGCAGGATCAGAAGTGACAGCAACGTTGATGTCTTCAAAAAAGATTTCTATTCTCCAGAATATTGGATTGTCAGGAGAAACTCCTGCTGTTTGTGGAGCAGATGCCTGAACAAGAGAAGTGAAGAGAAGAAGCAAAAAAACAATTGATGCGCATTTTCTAGCAGTCATATCTTTGTTAAGAATGTTTTCCCTTTTATGTATTTCGAAAATGTATTTCGAAATAGTAAGTTTTTTTGTCAAAATCCAAAACACGAAGTATTTTGTGATTTTGATGAAAATCGAAAGGTATATATAGTACCTCAACCATATTAGTATACATAATCCTATAGTGGTGTACTCGGCTACACTAAAAATGGATGAAAAAAGAGGGAACAAACAATGGCATTTCAAACAAGTACGACAACAATGGGCGCGTCCAGTATGGTGTCGAATGATTTCTATGCGTTTCGGGACAATGTTGATTCTTGGATAAAAGACTTTAATGGGCAGTTGCAGGACATCCAGTCTGTTGCGAGCAATATTGATGAGACAGTTGACAATACCAATCACAATTATGAGTTGATTCAGAAGATGCAGCGGCAGATGGAAGAGATGCAGAATGAAGTCAAAACAATTAAGTTGATGCAATTGCTTGTTTTGAAAAGAAGCAATAATGAGAAGAGAGAGTAGATATTATTTTTAATATTTTTTATAATTATTTTCTAAAAATTATTTGTGCATTTGATTAAAATATATTTTTCAAAACCTATCTCAATCAAAGAGTGCGTGACAAGAAATGTCACGCACAACCACAACTCCAACCCTTAACGGCTTGGAGTTGTGGTTTTGACTCCAAAGAAGCGAATATAAGCGCATGTGAGCGTTAAGCGAACATGTGCTTGTACTGTGCGTCTGTTCATGACGCACAGATCTTTATGAGAATAATCACTATCCACATAAAATTTTCACAATATTTTTAAAGAACCTACAAATCTTAGAATATTATCTTGGCCCCGTAGCTTAGCCTGGAGATCCACTACCTTATGCGAATAAGGATAGGTGTTGGGCATTGGAGTGCTCGACTGATAATCGAGTGGTCGTGAGTTCAAATCTCATCGGGGCCATTTTTTTACTTCTTTGTAATTTTTTGTGTGCTGCTGAACGAAGTGAAGCGCACCTCGCTTCCAATTGGCGAAAGAATTGGTGAAGATCTCATCGGGGCCATTTTTTTACTTTCTTCCTACTTTTAGGAACTTTAGTACCAAAAAATTTAAATAGAATTGGTACTATTCCTCCTATTGAATACCAATGACATCCGTAGAACAGCATAAAATCCAAGTCAGGGAACATATGCAGGAATTGGCTGACGCGATCGCGATTGGATTGGAGAACAGACCTGCAACACTCGCATTACATGTCTCTGCGTGTTCTATCTCTCTTTTGGAAATGTACTTGCATGTTCTTGGGAAAATAAGCACAGGAACCACAATCAAGCATGACTGGTTCAAAAGACCAAAAGAAGGACAAAAGATCGAGCCGCTGGCTGAGCGAAAATTGGCAGCAATATTCCCTGAAAAAGAAAAAATCCTCTCACTGTTGTATATCATTGAAGAAAATAGAAATAAGCTGATTTATGGAAAGCCAACAAAGGTTGCAACTGATGCAGTCTACTCTTCATTTCAGCAGCTTCATGAGATGATAAAAGAAAAATTAAAAGAAAAAGGCGTGGACATTGAATAAGCAAACATCGAAAGCAATTGCATATGCGCAAAATGCGCTGAGTTTTGTTTTTTTAGATCCCACGCTCATAAACAAATGCAGTGCTATTTATCTTTTTGGTTCTGCTGCACGAGGAGAGATGGAAAAAGAGAGCGATATTGATCTTTTTTTTGATTATGAATCATTTTTTCCAGACAACATTAAAAACGAAAAGGCAATAACTGAAAAAGAATCTGCGATACGAGCTGCATTATCCAGATTTTCCAAATCAAATGATTTTCAAAAATGGAAACAATTAGGATTTACTCCGCCATTTTCTATCAATGCAGGAGAATTAGAAGAATGGGAATTGAAAACAAGTGTTTTTGCAGACGGTATTCTCCTCTATTCAAAAGAGCCATTGACTTCTGTGGCAAAACGGCATGTTCTTATTACCTATGTACTTCCACAGAAAAAGACAAAATATCTTTTTGTTGTGCGAACGCTGTTTGGAAGAAAGGAAGAAGGATATAAAGACGCAGGACTCATAGGGGCATGCAACGCAAAAAGAATAGCAACCACTGTGCTTCTTGTTCCAAAAGAGCAAGCAGAAATTGTTTTCAAATTTTTACAAAAAGAAAAGATAGAATATTCGTTTATGGAAGTAGGTATTTTATAGTAGTCAAGAAAATCCAATAATTATTTTTTTGTATTCTCCCTAATTGTCTGCAATAAAATCTGATATGCGCGCGCGACGTCTTTATTCTTCAGAATCAGCGTATCTTCAGTATATGTGGAAACAATATCTACAATGTTAATATTCTCCCATGTCAAGGCGCGCGTCACCAGATAAAAAATGCCAGGCATTTCCACTCCTTGCTTGGGCAATTTCAAAGTCAGCGCAGCGAGATCGTCAATCTCAATCAATAAATCATCTTTCACAATCATTTTGAGAAATTTTTGTTTGTATTTTTTGTTGCAGATAAGCGTGATCTCATGTGTTCCTGTCGTAATCGTGAGAAAATCTCCAGAGCGTGGATCAACGACATCATAAAATTTGTTGATGAGTTTGTATGTTTGCGGATGACGAACAATCGTAATTTCAAATAAATCAGATTTGATGGTGAGATCACAATCAGCAGTGAATTTCGGATGCGAAATAGGCATCTGCTGCAATTTTTCCTGCAATCGCCGCAATGCCATCATCACTGCGGCATGCTTGACCTTTTTGCCAAATTCTTTTTCCACATCATCCATCATTGTTTCCGCGAGTGCGCCATAATTAATAATACCGGAAGAAAGCGCTTCCTGCAAGAATGGTTTCTGCTCAATCATTTTTTCGCAGATTCGCGCAATACTGGTCATAACCCCAAAGATAACCTGTTTCTATATAAATGTTATTACAATAACATAATGTTCATATAGAAGATCAGACATACTACATCTGCATAGAGGAAACAAAATGACTACAGATTCACAACGCATTGTCGGCATCAAGGCAGGAAGTTCTATTTTTCAGAATGAAGATTGTTTTGATGCTGTTGCTGATTTGATTGTTCCTTTAACAATTGACGCAGACCAGCTATTTTTTGTAGTTTCCGCATTGAAAGGAGAAACAGATAGAACAATCGAAGAAATCGCAGGAGAAGAAGCTGCTGCGCTAAACGCAGGATTGAATGGAAACGCAAATTCAATAAGTGAAAGATATAACCTCACCGACATTGCAGCGCGGCTTGTTGCGCCTGAAAATTATTCAGTGAGACAGCTTACTGCGGCATTACAAGCGCGTGGAGTTAGAGCAGGAGGGTTGCAGCACGGCCCGCAATATCCTTTGATTGGAGTAAACAATGATAATTTCTTATATGCAACACCAGATCTTGCAGCATCACGAAGAGCGATGCCGCAGTATAATGCGCAAGTCGTCGTCGTTCCTGGCTTTGGAGTCAGAAACGCGCGAGGACAAGTCATGTGCACAGGAAGAGGTTCTTCTGATTTGACGTTGGCACAGCTTGGTACTTTGTATGGTATGGATGAAATTATGTACTGGAAAGATACTGGCGGATATTGGAGAAATCCAACACGACCAGAAGCAGGCATACGAACTTCTGTTTCACGAGAAGAAGTTATTGCAAAAGGCGCGAAAGTTCTTGATACAAGAATTTTTGATACATATAGTGGTCCTGTTCGCATT
>JACRKI010000103.1 GCA_016215305.1 Candidatus Woesearchaeota archaeon
AGCCGGTTGTCTATTTGAAATCCGGAAGTCCGACTGTTATTTATGCAGAAGGAAATTGCTTAACAGTTCAAGGAGAGGGTCCAGAACTCGTCCGTGCAGTGGATAGATTTTTATTAAAGCTCTATAACATCATGATTTAATGGCAAAAACACATGATCCGGATAATCCAGAGCATTATTTTACAAGAGAGCCAAAGTCAAGACTAAAAACAACAGACGTTGCGTTCTCATTTCGCAATCATTCTCTGTCATTTCTTTGCGCGTCAGGCGTTTTTTCATCAACTGAAATTGATCCTGCAACACAATTGTTACTCGAAGCAACAGAAATACAACCAAATACAAATATTCTTGACTTAGGATGTGGAATTGGCGTCATTGGCATTAGCATAAAAAAAGCAGAACCAACCTGCAATGTAACATTGAGTGATGTCAACAAGCGCGCATTAAAAGTCAGCAGACAAAACGCAGAAAAAAATAAAGTAACAGTGGATGTTCTGGAGAGCGATTGTTATGCTGCATTTGCAGAAAAAGAAAAAAAAGAATTTGATTTGATTATCACCAATCCTCCGCATCATGCTGGTCGAGAATTAGTGTATAAAATGATTACAGAAGCACTACCGCATTTGAAAAGAGGCGGATTTTTCCAGCTTGTCGCAAAGCATAAGAAAGGCGGTAAGATGTTGCAGAAGAAGATGGAAGAAGTGTTTGGAAATGCAGAAATTATTTTGCGAGGATCAGGATTGTGTGTGTATAGGAGCAAGAAAAAATGAAACAAGGAATCGATTATATTGGCGTTGGGTGTGGCGCATTAATTCTGAATGAGAACGAAGAAGTGCTTGTGATGAAGAGAGGAAAAGAAGCAAAAAATCAAAAAGGACATTGGCAAATCCCTGGCGGCACAGTCGAGTTCAATGAAACATTTGAAGATGCGATCAAAAGAGAAGTGGAAGAGGAGTTGGGAATTGAAATAGAAGTAGGAGAATTATTGACGATATGCGATGACATTATGCCTGAAGAAAAGCAGCATTGGGTCACGCCACAATTTCTTTGCAAGATAAAGAATGGGAATATCATAAACAAAGAGCCAGAAAAATGTGAAGAAATAAAATGGCTTCCATTCCATCAACTTCCAGAACCGCAAACATTGCCACTCATCGAAGCAGTAAAAGCGTATAAGGAGAAATACTTATAGAATTCTAAATTTTTAAAATATAATCGCCTGACTCAAAAACACACGAAGAAAAAGAAAATACACGCACCAGCAACGCAAACTTAGGAACGAAGAAAAGCTTTGGTAGAACTCGCTGCTTTAGGTATCTTCATGTAATTTTGATTAATTATCTCATAAATTGCTCTTTGAAAAATTCTTCAAAAAATATATATCAAAATAATTATTGTGTTTGCCAAAGCGTTGTGAGGCGAATCTCAAACGATGCTAGTTCGTGTATATACAAACAAATATCAATGATGCCCGCCAGCTCCATGATCTCCTTTCTTCCTAATAATATATGCAGCTGCAAGAATGCAAATTCCAAGAATCAATGCAGCAGGAACATAACTAGATTGCGTGATCACCGGATGTTTGTGGCATTTGTAATCACTGCTGCAGTAACTGTCGCTGCTGCAGTCCGTATCAACACTGCATTCTCTGGTTGCAAGATCAACAACTTTTAAGAAGACGATAAAGAGAGCGATAACAACAATAAGACTGAAAATAATAGGAGCAATACCTTTTTTGTTCTGTTTGAAATTCATCTTCCCCAACTCTCCTTCTAGAACAAGGGAATGAAATTTGATTTTTAAAGGTATTCAAAAAATTTGCTTGCACCTACGGTATTTCGAAATGTATAAAAGTAGCTATTTCTTTCTTTCCAAATACTTTCGCATTGCAGTCATCAAAGGTGGCTCTTTATAGTCTTGAACATGGGAGACTCTTTGCTTCTTAGAACCAGGAACATAGGGACTTTTAGAGATGTTGGAGAAATATGCATTGTGCATTATTTCATCCAATAGAAATCCTTCTGTATGGAGTGTGCGAGCAATGTCCATGCCTGCAAGATAACGTTTGGCAGAATAGCCTGCAAAAACTGGATTTTTTAGGAGGAGATCAATGCTTTCTTTTCGAGATAATCCAACATATGCGCCTAATCTTACTCGTTCACGAACAACACGAGCATGATCTAAACCTGCGAATTGAGGATGCTTCAACACTGCTGCTTTCACGCCAGCTTCATTCTCATACACTGCTGTCGCTTCACGAACAACACGAGCATGATCTAAATTTGCGAATGGAGGATGCTTC
>JACRKI010000105.1 GCA_016215305.1 Candidatus Woesearchaeota archaeon
ACCTTGAATCCACAGGATCCTGCGCTAGATGTTGCATCCGCAGAAACGTCCATCAATTCAACAGTGTGTTCGACACCATCAATTGTTCTGGTGAGAGATTCTCCTTCACTCATCCAAACTACAGAGTCGCCAGACTGCATTTTCAACTTATTGATAATGTTGTATGGCGCTCCTGTTAGTGTCGTAGGTGTTACTTTCACATCAGTGATCGTATAGCTTTTTCCCTGAATGTTGAGAGCTGTTCCTTCCAAATCGTCTCCTGCAAGCGCGTTGGTGTTGTTGTCAACAGAAACGTAGCTGTCGAACTGCAAGGTGTAGTTGTACAGGAAGTTGTTTGAGTTATCAATAAAGAGATAGGTGTCTGCAGTTGGTGCATCATCATCATCTTGGGTGTACAAAAACTGTCCTGTTCCCTGATTCTGGAAGAAGATTTCCTGCGTGTACTTCTCATCATTGTCATTGTCTCCTTCGGAGTCGTGATAGACGTCGTCTGCCAACAAGTCAAGGTCAGAATCATCAACACTTGGCTCACATGAGGAAATGTTGTATCCTGGATACAAGTTTCTGTTGCAGAGTTCGTATCCTTCACTGACAGCATACGATGTGTCAGCTGCTGTGTCTGCTGCCGCTGTGTCAGAAACTGTTGTTGTCTGAACAGAAGCTGTCTGTAAACTTGTTGCAATATTGGTAATCCCAATAACGTCTTCTGCTTTCGCATCAGCACCGACAACGAGAACTCCGTTGAACGCGCCATCCTGAATAAACATATTCGGATAGTCACTTAGGTCTGCTGCCATAGCCGCGCCCATCAATGTTGCTCCTACCATGGTAGCAGCTGCACCGATAGATGCAATCTTTTTTATGGTCTTTTTTACTCGCATACACTACACCTCCGTGTGTATATCTTTTCTTCTAGGCTATCATACTCACATGCTTCGCATGCGCTCATCTAGGCTCTTTTTCCATGCACAGTTTTTGCATGTTGGACGTGTTGTCCACCATATCTAGGCTATCTGTGAAAACCGTACGGGATGTACAGTTTCTTTTGTTTCATGGAATAGGAAAGTCATTTGGTTCATTAAGTCCTATATATAGTTTGTCTTACGGGTTGTTTGCAACAAAAAAACATCATCTGCTTTTCTTTTTTTTGCGCTACACCGTCGGAAAACTACACTTTTTTTGCATTCAGAATGCTTCTTTTGTCGAAACTCCTTTAAATAATTTTCGTGTTTTGAGCGCCTGATTTTGTAAAGATATGAGCAAGTATTACGATTGCTTTGTTTTGTTTATAATAATTCTGTTGTTGTGTATGCGCGGTGGTGAAAGAGAAAAGAGTTTTGGGTTGAATATTTGTGTACATCGCACCATTAATTATATATAGAAGTCTGATCTTTTCAAAGAATTCAATAATGCGGACGTGCCGGAGTGGTCAAACGGGATAGGCTTAGGACCTATTGGCTTAGTGCCTACGCAGGTTCGAGCCCTGTCGTCCGCATTTTTTTATTTGCTTCTCATTTTCTTCAATTGAGAAAGAACTACTCTGTACTGACATCTCCAACATGAACCGTATACTTCACATGATTGCCTGCTATCATATTCTTTAACATGGCAATGCGCTGCTTCAACTGCTCTTTGATCGGATGATTGTACTGCACCGCGCGCTCAAACGACGCAATCGCTTTTCTCCACTCTTTTTGCTTCTCATACAACGCGCCGAGATTGAAATAAAACTGCGCATGCTCTGGATGCACAATAACTCCATGCTCAAACACCTTAATCGCATCATCAACATACTTGATCTGATCATAACAGACCCCAAGATACTCTATATATTGTATTTCCCCTGGCGCATGTTCAAAGAGTTTTTTTATGATGACAATCGCCGCACGATGCGCTTTCTTCTGATAGAACGCTTTCGCGAGATTGAAGATTGAGTTGATATCATGCTGTTCAAAATCAAGAAGCTGCATCAATTCGTGGAGCGCACGGAGCTGCTTGTTTTTCGCGACCAATTCTTTAATCAGGGCTTTCTTTTCCGAATCGACATTCCCCTGCAAAAACACCGCGTCCGCAATGCAGTAAAATGATTTTTCAAAATTGTCCTCAAATAAAACATATCCCACTGCAAGATCCAAACATGTCTTTGGATCCTTGCCATGCTTTACTTTTTCTTTCGACATTTCAAAATAGAGTTTTTGCTTCTCCGCGACATACTCCTGACTTTTCAAGAAATGCAAATGATGTATCGGCATGGAAACCTGCACGATTGTTTTCAACGGTTCTTTCGCATTCCACTCAATAATAGAGGGATTAATGTCTTCATGCACATGACCTTTGAAATAAATCTGCGGCTTGTTCTTGAACAACCTCGTTATAAAAAGCACATCATAATAGCCGTTGAGCTCCGCGAAGAGCGAGAATTCTTTGGTGAGTGCTTGTTTTTCCTCTGCTGTTAATTTTTTCCAATCCGCATATTTGCTTTTTTCCTTTGTATAATGTCTGCTGACAAAAGAGAACGCGACAATTTCCTGCCCTGGTTTTTCCTGCTCTTTCAACGTACTGAGCACTTTCTTCATATCTTTGAGATCTGCCGCAGACATGCACTCATCTGCATCGAGAAATAAAATCCACTGCCCTTTTGCCATTGATTTCGCAAAGTTTTTTGCCTTTGAGAAATCATTTTCCCACTTGAAGTCATACACTGTCGCGCCGCATTCCTGACTGATTTGTCTTGTATTGTCATCTGAACCTGTATCTATGACAATCATTTCATCGACAAATGGCTTGACAGAGTCTAACGCGTTCTTGATTAACTGCTCTTCGTTTTTTGCAATCATGCAGAGTGAGATGGTTGTCATGAGACAAGAGAACTATGGATGGTTTTTATGTTTTGTGCAAAAATATATAAGGGAGCAGAGATATATAATCAACAAGTGAACGAATATGACTTTCTTCAACAAAAATTATATTGATGAGTTTGTACGCGTCATTGGAATTATTGGAATAATCTTAGGAGTCATCGGAATAACCCTTCTTCTTTTCAAAGTTTTAACCACATGATTACTCTCAAATCTTTATTGAATGGGATTGCATTTGTCTTTACTATTTTTATGGTACTTTACGGAATATCGAAAGGATTTGACACGATCGAATTGATAATGAACATTCTTTATTTTACAGTCATAGTTATTGCTACATTTATTGATTTAGTAGAAGAACTTCAAGAAAAAAACAAAATGAAAAAATAAAATCAAAAACAATTATCTTTTCTTTCTATCAGAATTTCTCTTTCGTGTTTTTGCCGCTCTGCCATAGCCGCAGCTTGCGCAAATCGCACGAGAAACATGATAACTATGCCTGCCGCAGCGTCTGCAGATAATATGATTCTTCTTGCCAGACCGCTTTCCCTTTGCTGGTGTTCCTTTTGCCATAATAAAAATTCTAACATTCGCACTTCGTGCTCATGAAGAATTTTTCACCCTCCATTTCGTTTTTACTCTGAAGGACACAATAAGATAATAGTGTCGCCCCTGATAAACACCGTGCCGAGCTTACGCTTGACTTCGCCATTCTGGCGCTCTTCTGCGTTATCCAAAACACAGTTGATGTGAATGTCAAATGCTTTCAGTTCTCCAGAAATCTGGATGTTGTTTTTTAATTCCACAATAACTCTTTTGTTTCGCGCTTTATTTAATGCGTCTAATGGTCGTGATGCGTCCATCATTGTCGTCTCCTCCTCGCCCTAATAGTATAGAAAAGGGCATAGTGCTCTGAATTAGGGAGTTATATTTAAAGCTTTTTATAAAATCCGTGCATTCGCACGCTTCGCGTGCTCATGACGGATTTTAAATGTAAAGATTTATTAACAATTGAAAACAGAACAAGGAAAGGAGAATTAAATACAAGAGGATGATATCTATGGTTGCTGGAACATCTGGATCAGAACTTGCAAAACATATTCTTGCCCGAGCTGCAAATATCGGCGAGCTGGATGAGGCGCTGGGACCGCTCCTCAGCAAGAATGATATGGGAAGCTTAGACAGAGCAGTGACTGTTCTTGGAGATGAACTTCATTATCTCGCACAAATGGATGTTCTTGTTACTGAAAAACTGATTCATGCAATTAAACAACTCAATCAGGTTCTCGCAAAATTATACGCGCAAAAAGAAAATTATCATCTTGCTTACAACCAACTAAAAATACAGGAGAGAACATCCCCAAACTCTCCTGAAAAAACAAGAATAGAAGCGGAAATGCGACAACTTGGAGAATTTATCCGGAGACTGGAAGAAGTGAAAGCAAAAGTGCGCCATATTGAGGAGCGAGTTGTTTCCAATGTCAAACAAGGAATGAGCATGGAAAGTGTCGTGGCAAAAATGGCAGAGTCGCATACAAATTAGAGGTGACAAGAATGAAATTATTTTCAAACAAAAAAGGATTTATCGGATTATGGGCAGACGTTTTCAAAGGATTCATGGCAGGATTTATTTTTGGAGTTATTTTAGTGCTGCTGATTGTTCTGAAAGTGATTCCTTTCCCGATTAGTTTTTGTTGATGATTTGTTTTTTATTTTTCAATACTTGTTTTAGGGAGTTTCTTGGAAAATATTTTTTAAAAATTATTAATTATTAGAATTAAAAAAGAATAATAAACAAATTATACAATTACATGCCAACAAGCCAGTGCTCCTAAGAAATGTCGCACTGGCTTGTTGCATTTGCTTGTTCTCTCTTTATGAATGCTCCTCTCTTAACGTTTCGGAGCATCAATTGAGGAATCCTGCTGTGCCGAGTGTTTATTCGAGGCACAGAAGGATTCGTGTTCCGTTAAGGAACACAAAATGATCCTATTCTTTTAATAACGATAATAAGATGAGAAATCATTAGTTTGTTTTTGAAAAACAAAAGGCAATGAGAAAAATATTAAAAAAATAAACAAAAAATAAAATAACAAAAAATAATCTTACAATTTATTTCTCATCAATTCAGCGTGACTCATGGAAAGATCAATCATCCTGCCAATGTCTTCTACTGTCAGCGCTGCATCGCCGCCTTTCTGGAGCGAACAAATGGTGCCATCTGCTGTTGACGTCACTGTCAAACGCGCATCATAGCATTCCATTTCTTCCTGCAATGGATCCACAATGAAATGCTTTCCAATTTTAAAAACAGTAATCGGAATTGGCGTTTTGCTGAGCGGCAATTTCTCTCCTGTCTTGTCTTTGTAATTCACTTCAATGCCATCATAACTCGGAAGCACCGCGTCCTGCAACGCCGCAATTGCCGCAAGGCCTGCCGCATCCACAAGATTTCCCGCGTCATTAATGGTACACACATCAACAGAAACTGCCCAGACATGCTCTCCTTTTTTGATGCACAACGCTTTGACATCGAGCGCTTTGCTTTCCCGCAATCCCCTATCAACAACCCGCGCAAGTTCAATGGATTCAATGCCTGGCGGACCTGCTTCAAATCGCGGACTTGACAATGGCAGAAGCTCCGCATTCACCATAATAATTCCTTCTTCTGGCGTATCAGGGAATGGTTTCTCGACAGAAAGTTTGACTCCCGCGACCACAACTGTTTCTCCAATCCTGACTTGCGCAGATCCTTCTGCTGTGTTCGCAATGCCGTAGGTAACTTCAACGTCACGATATTGTTCAAGAGATCTGCCATCCAATCGGACGCCAACGTCTAATGCTTTGAGCAAATGTTCTCGTGCTGGATTTTTCTTACTCATTTTGTTCACCAACTGTTTTGTATTTGTCTTTCAACGCTCTTTTTTGAATTTCAATGATTTCCTGACACGCTTTTTCTCCAAGCTTGAGCCCTTCAATCAAATGTTCTTTTGTAATTTCTCCATCCATCTGAAGCAACGATAACTCCTGCGTTGAAGGAATATACGCAATCGGAATGTCCGCAACTCCTTCTTCACATTCATACGCTTCTTCAAGATAATCGAGGTCAATCACTAATGTGCCATCAACACTTCCGACGGAAATTGCAGCAACCAAATCTTTCATTGGAATGCCCGCATCCGCGAGCGCAATAGACGCCGCGCAAATTCCCGCGCAACGACTGCCTGCATCTGTCTGCGGCAACTCGATAAAAACGTCGATGACAGCATTCGGAAATTCCCGCAAGTCAACAACAGGCAACAATGCCTTTTCTGTGACAAGCGAAATTTCTTTTGCCCGCCTGTTTTGTCCCGGCCTTACCCTGTTGCCCATTCCCGCGAACGGCATCATGTTGTAATTGCAGCGCAAAACTCCTGTGCTTGGATCCTGCAAAAATTTTGGATGCATTTCCCGCGGACCATACACTGCCGCATACGCAACCGTGTTTCCAATCTTAAAATAGCCAGACCCATCTGCATTTTTGATGACTCCTGCTTTTGCTTCTATCGGCCGAATCTCAAATTGTTTTCGACCGTCTAATCGTTTTGTATATGTCATAAAAATCTTTCTCCTCGCTTCGCTCGGAAAGATTTTTACTTCCGAACATGTGCGAACTTTTTCTTTTTTATTATTCCTCTTTATTTTTCATTCATTATTTTATTGGGTGTTGTTCTCGTCATATGGTTCTTGTGAATCATAAGAATTTCCTTGTGATCCTTGTTCCTGACCGTCCTGCTCTCCTTCCTGAAATGCCGGCGCCGCAATCTTGCCGCAGGTTTTTTCGAGATATTCTGTGATTCGTTCTGTTAATCCTGAAACGTGCGATTCACTTTCGATTTTTCTCATTGTTTCAATCGCAATCACTTCATTTTTTGGATCTCCCTGCAACCAAATCAAGCCATTCTGACCCACAATAATTTTGCAGCCAGTCGCGTTCTTGATTAAGCTCACCATCGAACCCTGCTTGCCAATAATTCTTGGCACTTTGTTGCAGTTCACCGTAATGATTCTGCCGCCATACAATTTTCTTAATCCCGGACCTTTTGTGGAAAGATCAACGAGTTTTTGTGACGTGACATTCACAATCTTCGCGACAACACAATCGCCCAAATTAAAAAACTGCGTCAAATCCGCTCCTCTCGCAATGAAATCGCTTGTCGCGTCTTTCATGGACAACATCGCGCTATACGCGCAATTGATTTCCATGCGCCAACCCATCATCGTGACGTCAATAACTTTTCCAATGATGACATCATTTCGCTTTGGCATGTATCTTCCACTCAGTGGAATAATCTTTAACGCTCTGCCATCCACTGTTAAAAGGCCAAGCTTGCCAGCGAGGACATGCTGGTCTTTTCTATACGCGCCCTGCCCTGGAAGAAAGTCAAGACCTTCCGCGATCTGCTCCCCTGGGACAACGACACTTCGTTCTTCAACTAACAATTTTCCCATTTTTTAAAAATTCTCACATTCACTACGTTCATGAAGAATTTTTACCTTCATTAACGATTAAAATGTTGATTTTATTCACCTTGTTTTTATTTTTCACTCTTTTTTATCTTAATTAAAATCCTTCATGAGTACTAAAAGTACGAATGTAAGGATTTTATACAATTATACCTTCTCAATCTTGAGTGTTTCAATTTGCACCGCGCCATGCGTCATGCTGTTCAACTTCTCAAACATTTCTGTCTGCATGCCTGCCGGAATCTCCACTGTTCCTTTCCAACTGCCATCATTCAACCACTCTTCTTTCATGATATGCCCATACCCTTTGACCGCACCATACCCTTTTCCCGCATACTGCGACGGGATGATGACAGACAATTGTTTTCTCTCGAATTTGAGCGGCAAAATCACCTGAAGTTTTTTCAAGATGTCCGGGATCTGCTCCATCGCATCCTTATGCTCTTCAATGTGAATTTTCGCTTCTTCAAACGCAAGCTCTAATCTTTGCGGCGGATGCGGAATATGTGTTTTTGGATCCACCCCATTTCTATGAATATACGCCATGATCTGTCTGCGTTTTTCGTCCTGCTCTTTGCCTTTATGCTCTGCAGTGACCTGAATCTCTCCTTTCTTTAGGATGATTTTTGCAATCTCTTCGTGATCTTCTGTGCCGAAAATTTCGCTCATCCGATGCTGGCTCGCGACAATGCCACGCTTCGCGTCACTGAATATTTTTTCTGACGCAAGGACATCGCTTACATCCGCTGTTTTTCCCTGCCGAAACAAAAGCGCACTGTCACAATCAACGAGGATTTCATACTTGTCTCCATGTGTTTTCAATCTCGCAATAACTGCTTTATCAACATCTACCATTTTAAAAAATTCTAACATTCACTCCCTTCGTTCGTTCATGAAGAATTTTTTTGAATCCATCATAACCAAAGCAAATGCCAGTAATTTTATTCACCTCTATTTTTTTGTTTTTCCTGTGAGTTCTGCGTAAATCTGACTTATTTTTTGTTTTGGCGCCCTCGTGAACTCTTTCTTTTGCTTTCTAATGAACACGCAATCCACCCGGTCAATACTGAAGTTTTCTTTTAAGACTAACTGAAGTGTTTTGACTGCCAATTTCATCCCATCTTCAAGATTCAAAGAGTCTTTGTACTCTTTATGAAGTATTTCTTCTCCTTCCTGCTCTCCTTCTCCAATGACTGTCGCCCTATATTCGAAAAAAATTCCTGTTGGATCTGTTTCATACAAGTGCGGCCCGTCAATGTCAATTCCCGCGACTAAGAGTGAAACTCCAAATGGTCTCAGGCCACCACTTTGTGTCGTGATCTGCTTCAAATCGCAAATGTCTTTGACAATGCTTAACGTGTCAATGGGACTGTCGAACGTCACTCTATATTGCTGCGCCTTGAGCTGCGCTCTTTCGATAAGCACTCTCGCGTCTGAAAGGATTCCTGCCGCGGTTGCCGCCATGTGTTCGTCAATCTGGAAAATTTTCTGCACGGATTCCGCAACGACCAATGGATCCACAATTCTTTTGTCTGTGACTAACAAAAGACCATCTGTGCACACCATGCCAATCGCAGTTGAACCCTGCTTGACTGTTTTTTTCGCGTACTCGACTTGCAAAAGTCGTCCGTCTGGACTAAACATTGTTATTGCTCTATCATATCCCATCATCTGATGATTCATTTGCGGCTGCGGCTGCATAAAATTCCACCTCGATTATTTTTTATTCTTTGATTCGCCTGACTGCTTTCTCAGGAACTAGCCTCGCTTCTGTATTTCTAACGCAAAGCGTTAGTAATCCTTTGAGCAAAGCCCAAAGTATCTTCATGTATTTTTTATTATTTTAAAAATAAATAATAATTACATGCCATCGTATTTGCGTTGCTTGTGCGTGTTTTCTTTTTCTTGTTCGTGTGTTTTCTGTGCTTATTCCTAAGTTCTTTCTTATTTTTTCACTTTATTTTCGCTGCAGCCTTATTCAACATCCCTGACGCTGCAATGCTTCTGATAATGACTCTTTGATTATCAATGTGCGTAATGAAAATCAATGCTGCTTTGACTTTATTCAACATCGTATGACTCGTTCTGAGAAGACCTTTGTTCTGATTGTTTTTCACAAACAATAATCCTGTTTCTGCCAACCCATTGATGCCGACATAGTCTTTCACCGCGGCAGTGATGGCTCTCTTCACACTGCTCCACTGCACTTCTTTGTCTGCCAGCACCTCAAAG
>JACRKI010000109.1 GCA_016215305.1 Candidatus Woesearchaeota archaeon
AACAAATACCGCACTACAACAGTATCAAGAAAAAGTACCAAAAGCGATTCCTGATGCAGAGGAAATCATTGTTTCTACAGAAGATGCCTCTGCTTTTGTCAGACAGAGAAAATTAGAGGTGATGTCCAGATGAACAGACAGAAAATAGATATACATAACTCTGCAAAAAGATATGGAGTTGCAAAAGAACGCTGGAAAAACGACAAGTCCTTATCAAAAAGAAATAGAGAACTCATTCTCACTTTCTTGCGAGAAGCTGAATTGGGAAAGACTGTTCTCCATAAACAAAAGAAAAAGATAGGAAATCGTGCTTGCCTTAAATATGGCAACAATCTCAAAACATGTGCACAGTTTTTGAAAAAAGACTTTGACAAAGTGGATCGTCATGATATGGAATATTTCATTGAAAATTTAGAGAAAGATATCATTCGGAAAAAAAATGGAACGTCTTATTCTCTCCAAACAAAGCGAGATATGAAGATTGTCTTAAGAAAATTTTACAAGCATCTGTTTGGGAATAATGAAACATATCCAAATATAGTCTCTTGGATGGACATTTCTATGTGTCCAGAATATTACACGACAGTTAAGGCAAGTGATATACAAAAGATGGTACAAAGAGCACGGACTCCTCTTGATAAAGCGGCTGTTAGTGTCCTTTTCGACTTAGGAGTTCGAATAGAAGAGTTTCTGAATATAACCTTGAATGATGTTATTAAAACAAAAGATGCATATAAAATTCAAATTAATTTCTCAAAAACATTCACCAGAACATTACCTTTAGATGCAAGTATTCCCTATCTTGAAGAATGGCTTAACATTCATCCAAAGACCGATGCTCGACTTTTTCCACGTTCTTATCATCAATGTCTGCGAAAACTCAAGCAAGTAAGCAAGAAAGTAATTGGAACTGAAATCAATAACCAAATCATCCGCCACTCCAAAGCGACACAGCTTGCACAGGCGGGAATTGGTCATTACCAAATGTGTCAATGGATGGGTTGGTCTATGTCGAGTAAAATGCCCGAGCGCTACATCAGACGAGAAGGAATTGATAACGAAAAAACATTAGCACAAATCAAACAAAAACGTGATTAACCATGGACTACGCAACAGAATATCTCAGAAGAAGTTCTGGCAAACAAGAAGCATCGTTAGAACAACAAATAGAAATCAATGCAGCATACATCGAGAGAAAAGGTTATGCAAGACCACTAGGGCAAGAACGATTTACTGAAACCATGTCTGGCAAAACATTTGACAGACCAGAATTTCAACGATTAGTACATTTAGTAGAATCAAAAGAGAACAAATTCAACATCGTTGTCATGTACAAACCAAACAGAATGGGCAGAGCAAAACACATTGAGGAATTCTTCTACTATGAATTTATCTTGAGCAAACACGGCGTCAAAATAGAATACGCATTAAACGATGAATGCAATTTGGAAGGGATTGCTGGATTCATGATGCGAGGTCTGAATTACCAAGCGGCTGCGCAATATATTATTGATTTATCAAACGATACCACTAGGGGATTGCTGTACAACGCAGAACGTGGATTTCATTTTGGTGGAGAACCGTGTTATGGCTACGATCGAATGTTGGTTGATATGCAAGGGAATCATTTAGGAATCTTACAATTAGGAATGCACAAAAGCGACAGAAGAGATTTGAAAGTCATCTACGTTAAGAGAACAGACGGGTTGCCAGAATTTCTGAACAAACACGTCTGGCAATTGGCAATCCAAAACGGTTGGGGTGCATCACAAACAGCATATCATTTGAATGAACTGCTGCAAAAAGGAGAAGGATGGAAACCGCAAAAAGCAGGACGAGTCATGAAACGAAGCGATGGAAATACGCTACATTATTCCGGCTTTTGGGCGCCATCAACAATAAAAGCGATGTGGCAGCGAACAACGTACATTGGCTGGCGCACAGTGACAATAGAGACGGACAATGAGTTCAAAGGAGAGGAATGTCTTTGTAAAAACGCGCATGAGCCGATTGTGGATGAAAACAGTTTCTGGACATTATTCAATAGAGAAGAGAAGAAAGTTTGGAACACCCCAAAATCGCAGTATAGAAAAGAAGCAGCGAAATATCCACTCACAAGAAATTTACTGTTGATAAAAAA
>JACRKI010000108.1 GCA_016215305.1 Candidatus Woesearchaeota archaeon
AAATCTAAGATTGTCCCTTCTTTCCCAACATTAATCACTTTTGTCACACCAACCATTTCTTCGATTCCCTCTGCTTCGTGCACATGACTGCAGAGAAGAAAATCCGGCTGCATTGCTTCGAGTGCTCGTTTGACACCAGAACTGCCAGGAATAAATGTGGAAAATTTTTCCATTGCGGTTTCGCTTGGATGCACATGTGTCACCATGATTTTTTTGGGAAGATATTTAATTTTGTCAAATCCTTTTTGCAAAAGCGTTTCAATTTCTTTTTCCTGAAGTGTGGTCACTGGACCAACGTTTGCGCCGCCGCAGCCGAAAATCCCAATATCTTCATAGCGAACGCTGTAGCCGTGAATGTTTTTGACACCATACATCGAAACAAGAAAATCAGCAGTGGCAAAGCTATCGTGATTTCCAGGCACAAACAATACTTTTTTCTTTTTTGCAACAAATGGTCCCATAATCCCGTCTGCGGATTGATCAAAATGCGTAATGTCACCTGTAATAATAACTAAGTCTGCGTTTTCTTTGACTGCTTTTTCCGCAAGTCGTTGTGCAAGACTTCGATCGCCATGAATGTCTCCAGCTGCGAGGATTCTCATGGAAAGAGTAAAAAGGGATTGGTTTATAAAGTTTTTTACTAAAATGGAGTAGTGACGAAAAGAATGTGAAAATATAAAAATAAAGTATGCTTTCTCGGATAAAATACAAGAGGAACAACAATGATAACCCACAACTTTAACAGCGGAGCAGATAGTATTGACATATTGTAACAGGAGAAGGATTTCCAAATGGAAAAACACGAGAGTATGTGGAGAATAAGGGAATTCCACTTCCTTTAGAGAGATAATAAAAACCACAACCAACATAAACTTCTTCTTTTTTCTTTCTTATCATGATCACCACAATAATCTTTGATATTGGCGGAGTTCTTATTCCTGAAAGAGGAATAACTATCAAAGCAATTATTGCAAGACAGATAGGAGTTTCTCCGCAAACATTGGATGATGCGCTCACTCCATACAAAAGAGCACTGACAAAAGGAGAAATAACATTGAAGGAAGCGTATGAAAGAATGCAGAGTGTTTTAGGAAAAGCGTATGCTCCAGAAGAAATTGTCGCAAGACATGTTGAAGCATATCATCATTTATGCACTGCAAGAGATTCAAGAATTATTGATATTATTGAAAGATTAAAAAGAAAATATAAAGTTGTTGCGCTGACAAATACAGAACAAGAAATAGCAGCGTTTAACAGGCAAAGAAGAGGAGAGGATGGAAAAACGCTTTATGAGTATTTTGACCAAGCATTTTTATCGACAGAGATGCGCATGAAAAAGCCAGACGCTGAAATCTATCAAGCGGTCTTGAGAGAAATGAAATGCGGTGCAGAAAACGCACTTTTTATTGACGACAAGCAATCATATCTTGATGGAGCGAGAAGTGTCGGGATACAAAGTATTCTTTATGAAAATCCGGAACAATTGCAGAAAGAAATGAAAAGATTAAGCATTTCATTCTGAAAAGAAAAAAAGCGAGGGATGGGACTCGAACCCATGATAAAATCGCTCTGCAGGCGATCCCCTTAGCCGCTTGGGTACCCTCGCTAGATAGCTAATAAAAACAAAGAGATTCGTTTTCTTTATATAATTTTCTAGGAGCATTGGACACAAGAGACAAACGTGCGTGAGACTTATAAATAAGTTCTATTCTAAGAAAACAATCGCAAGCAATTTGCGAATTCTTAAGAGAAGTAACTGGAATACAGAATAGGAAAGATAATGTTTGTATTCCAGAATGCATCCTTAACGGGAATAAAAAGGTAAAAGCAAGATTTTTAAGAGGATTAGCAGATGCTGATTTCTGTTTTACAGTAAAGTTTAAGCCAAATGTGTATCTAGTGATTCATGGCGATTCAAAATCGAAGAAACTTATTGAACAGTGTTCAAAAATGTTAAATGAGTTAGGAATAGAAAATTATTGGAGAAAAGAAGAACAATGGTATGAAAAGAGAAAGAAAAGATATGTGATTTACAGAGTATATGTTAATGGATTTGTAAGAGTAAAAAAGTTCATGGAAGAAGTAGGGTTTCAGAATAAAAATAAAGTAGAGAAATATGAAGATGCATTAAAGAGAAGAAACCTAAAGGGAATGAAACACATCCCTAAATACTACTTGAAGAGATAGCACGAGATATCGCCTTTTGTCCAGTGCTCAAAGACATCCGATCTTATTACTAAAAACAAAACACGAATCAGCAACCACCGCAACACACGCACCAGCAAAACAAAAACACGCGAACAGAAAAAGAAAAAAACACGAACCAGCAACGCCTGGCAAGGCCAATAATTATTATTTATTTTCTGATAAATAATTTGATAAAAAAACTTCGTTGATAAAATATTTCCAAAAAACAAAAAAAGCGGGCCTGATCCGTCTGAACCTAAGGGAATGCTTCCCTTAGAAACCCACGTGCGCTTCACTTCGTTCAGCAGCACTAAAAAACAGAAACAAAAAAACGGGCCTGATGGGATTTGAACCCACGACCTCCTGCTTACTTTTGGACGTGTCCAAAAGGATTGGACGCAGTCCCAATAGAAGGCAGATGCGCTATCCAGGCTGCGCTACAGGCCCACGGTATATTATATTGAACTGGGATGTTTTATTTAAAGGTAATGCATAAAAAATCCCATTATTCATTTAAAGCAAAAAGCATTTCTCCCCTAAAATGGAAAGTCTAAACGAAAAAATAGCACAGATGGAAGGAAATGTTGCATGGAGAATAGAAACGCAGAGAGATTTGGGCAGTCACTTATTTGTCAAAAAACTGGATGATCAAGCAACGAGAATGTGGATTGCAAGATATCAATCACTTCTCTAAATCGCCACGCAACACGCGCACCAGCAACGCTTAAGAATCGCTCAGCAATGTTAACATGCTGTCCAGTGATTATTATTTTCTTATAAATTGGAGTTGTGCAGATTTTGTCTTCGAGTATTATTTTGAATTATTAAAAACTCAAAATAATAATTATCCCATTCACCTCAATCTTCTTCATTTTATTGATTCA
>JACRKI010000111.1 GCA_016215305.1 Candidatus Woesearchaeota archaeon
AATAATATCCCCGTATTTCCATCTGCTCTTTTTTCCCGTTTTTATCACCAAAACTTGCAGTTTTCGCAACAAACATTACAATTTTTTTGGGCTGTTTCTTTACAATTTTCTTTATACCGTTAACGTCTTCAATGATCTTCTTTATAAAATTCTCAGTCCGTTCAACATCTTCTGACACAACAATTATTTTATCATTGTGTTTCGGCCATTCTGAAAGTGATGCAAAGTCCTTGTTTCCAAGCTTTTCCCAAATCTCTTCACATATATGCGGTGCAATAGGTGTAAGTAATTTTATAATATTTGTCAAACACTGTTCCAAAATCTTTTTGTTTGCATAGCTCACGTTGCCATTCCTTTTGATGTACCACTTCAAAGCATTCATTGAGTCAAAGACTACTCGCTGTGTTACTGTTCTTAATTTCATCTCATCATATGCAACAGATACGTCTTTAATTGTTTTATGAATTTCTGCTTCAAGCCATTTATCAATCAACCTGGATTTTGCATACACCCTAGCTTTTTTTAAATCATTCGCAAGTTCGTAAAAGAAATTCAACCTATTTATTAAACTTCCAACATTCTCAGCGCGCCAATCAGCATCATCCATTCCTTCAGCAGCAGAAACAATGTTTACCCTCACTATATCAGCACCAAACTGCTGAACAAGATCCCTCAGTGGTAAGAAATTTCCTTTCGATTTTGACATCTTTTCTCCTTCAACATTCACATAACCATTAACAGCAACAGCAACCGGCCATTTATTTTTTTCAAAAATCGCAACATGATGGAAAAGATAAAATAACAAATGATGCTGAACCAAATCCTTGCCACTGCTCCTCATGTCAACAGGATAGAAATATTCGAACTCCTTTTTCATCTGATTCAAAATCTTTTCAGAGATTCCAGATTTTTTAACAACCCCTTTTGCAGATCCAATGCCGCGGAAAACAAAATCAAAAACCTCCTTTGTCAGTTGCTCTGCTGTAATATTGTGTTCATTTATAATATGAGCAACAGTATAATACGCCATGTAAATGGTTGAATCGCTTAGCGTTTCAACTATCCATTCCTTGTCCCAGGGCAGCTTTGTTCCAAGACCAGTTTTCCTTGCACATGCCTTGTCCTTGAGCCAGTCGATTGTGTTTTCAAACTGGCTCCTTGCCTCTTCTGGATAAATTTTCATTTCAGCCAGATGCTCTAAAACCCGGGTTTTCCATTCTTTGTCAGAATATGTGAGAAACCACTGGTCTTCCAGTATTTTCACATGACAAAGTGTCGTACACCTGCACACAACCCTTTCAGTTGTCTCCCACATCAATGCTGCAATTTTTTTCCTTATAAAATCATTTGTCAAATGCAGCTTGACTTCACTCACCTTTTTACCAGCATACTCTCCACAGTTGTTCTTCAAAATGCCTTGATGAAATTCCTTTTTGTAGATCATTGATGTGGCTTCGTCCAGCTTGGCTGTTTGTTTTTGTGATGTTATTCCTAGTGTCTTGCACACTTCAATTGCAGGATGCTTGCCAAATCCTTCTGTTTCTATCAAAGATATCGGTTCCATATCATCTTTGTTAACGCCATATTTCTCAAGACCAGAATCAGTCAGTTCCTTTATTGCAATCCAGTCATACGGCGCGTGTGAAGGTACAGACATCACAATGCCAGTTGCATTCTGTGGGTCAACAAAATCAGCAGGAAGAATTGGTATCTCTTTTTTGTTCATAGGCTCAACAACACGCTTTCCAACCAATTGCGAAGCATGTACACGGCCGATTTCCTGGACATCATACAATTGGGCTCTTATTTTTTCCGCACATTCTTTGCTAATAATCCAAACTTCACCGCCAACATCAGCACCAGTGTAACCCTTTTCAACAATCGCGATTACATATTCAGTGTTTGGATTTACCCAGATATTTGTAACACCATAAATGGTTTCTGGCCTTAGCGTGGCGCATGGTATGAAAAATGTCTTTCCGCTTAGCTCATCCACAAATTCAAATTTTATCATAACATACTCGATTGGTGACTCTCCCTCTCCTTCCAGTCTGTCATGGTCGCCAGTAGGGCTTTCGCAATGAGGACACCACACAACAGGATGTGTTCCCTGTTTGACATACCCC
>JACRKI010000110.1 GCA_016215305.1 Candidatus Woesearchaeota archaeon
ACATTTACAACTTCAGCTTCGCGAACACTTCCACTGAAGGTTATTATAATGTCACCTTCATCGCGAACGATACTGCTGGCAATATTAACAGCACAGAGAAAACAAACTTCACTGTGGATTCAACTGGTCCGACTGTTACATTGGTAACGCCAGTCGCAAACAGCAACACTTCTGCCAGCATCATCAACATCAGCGCGACAGTAACTGATCAATGGCTCAATGTTGATGTTGTTCTCGCGAATGTTACTTTCCCGGACAACTCAACAAAAGAACAACTTCGACTCGTCAAAGCAGGGAACATTTACAATTACAGTTTCGGAAACACATCGCAGCAAGGAGTCTATAACATTACTTTCATCGCAAATGATACTGCGGGAAATCTCAATACCACTGAAAAAACAAATATCACTTTTGATTCGCTTGCGCCAGCAGTTGCTTCAGTCAAACCAGTTGCAAATAATTGGACTACGGTGAGCAGCACACTAAATATCAGCGCAACTGTGACTGACGCGAATGGAGTTTCCATTGTTCTCGCGAACGTCACTTATCCAAATAATTCCACGAAAGAACAGCTTCAACTGGTGAAGATCGGAAACATTTACAACTTCAGCTTCGCGAACACTTCCACTGAAGGTTATTATAATGTCACCTTCATCGCGAACGATACTGCTGGCAATATTAACAGCACAGAGAAAACAAACTTCACTGTGGATAGTACTGGACCGAGCGTGAGAAGTGTTCTTCCTGCGGCAAATACTGTTTTTGACAATGCAAGCATTGAGAATATTAGCGCGACAGTGACAGATCAGTGGCTCAATGTTGATGTTGTTCTCGCGAATATTACTTTCCCAGATAATAGCACGAAACAACAACTTGTTCTTCAGAAAGTAGGCAATATTTACAATTTCAGTTTCAACGCAATTGTACAGTCCGGCGTCTATAACATCACATTCATTGCGAATGATACTGCAGGAAATCTCAATACCACTGAAAAAACAAATTTTACTCTCAACGCAACAATCGCTGCAGCAATTGATATATTTAATATAACAAATATTACCTTTTCTCCTGATCCTATTAGACAAAATGTCCAGGTTTCTTTTAATGTAACATTTAATTCAACAGGAACAGTGAATGCAACAGGACTGAATGTCACCTTCACTGTTGATAATCTCTTTATCGCTTCAACATCATTCAACCTTATTGCAGGAACACCACGAGTTGTTGAGTTGAACTGGACAGCGCAAAACGGGACACACAACATGAGAATCAATGCTGATGCAAACAATACCTTTGTAGAAAATTTTGAAACAAACAACAACGCGACAGCAACAGTGACTGTCTATAATGTTTCTGTCTTGAATCTTTCCAGTCCAGTGAACAATAGTGAGATTATTCGAGGAAATGATACAAACGCATTACCTGGAGAAGATACACTGAAAGTAGTGAGCAACTTCACCACAATTCTTGCAAGAGTCTCCAACAGATATGCGTCGAATGTTGGTGTTGCAAGCAATTGTACTTTTTACTTCAACAATACATTCCTTGGATGGAATCAAACAAACAGTACAGGAGAATGTTCGTTTACATTTGATAAAACAGTCTACGATACTGGCCGTTATAATATTACTGTAAATTATACCAATCTTAACCTGACAAACTATCTCGCTGACACAAACACTACTCTCATTCAAAACACGACAATCATTGATCTTGGAAAGGTACTCATTAATCTCAATCCCGATAACCTGCGAACAGGAAGCCTTTATAATCCTGGAGACGTCGCAGTGATGAATATTTCTATCACCAAGAATGGAACAAATTTTGATCCTGCGCAGTTTATTGTAGAGGTCAAGAATCCAGGATCACAGTGCGGAACAACAGGAGGGCTTCTCTTTAATCATACATTCCCCGGAGACATTGTCAAACTCAGTATTGGTTCTTACCAAAGCTTTTCTGTTTTAGAAGCAGATACAGATATTCACTGGTGTGTCATTGTGAATGACTCCACTGCTGCGCCACTTGCCTCTGCATCGCACTCTGATAAAGAAGTTGCAAATGTTGGTGCGAATAGAGCGAACTTCACTGTGATCAATAGTTCTTCTTCAGGAGACGATGCTGTGTTTGATGATATTAACATCACTCTCTTTGGAAGAGGAAACTACAGAATTTTTGACAGAAACTTTACAGTGAATGATGTCGGAGAAAATAGGCTTGTTACTCTCAATGAAAAATATGATCTCTTGATTAAAGATCCAGTGAGACAAGAGCAGTTGAATATCACCGGTTTGAATATCACTGCCACAAACAATTCTCTTCCATTTAATTTGCTGACAGCTTATAATGGAACCTTGCCTACGCGGTTTACCAATGTGACAGACATTCTTGCATTCAACAGTTCTGGGTTTACATTTACTTCTGCAAATATTACTCTCCAAAAAGCAAATCTGACTGTGACAAAAATTGTGCACTGCACGAATTGGAATTTCAGTGCAGGTAATTGCATTGGTACATGGGAGATTAATCAAACTTCGGATTATACAAACTTTGGTCAGAATAGCACACACCTGTGGTTTCAGGTTTCAGGATTTACTGCGTATGCGGGAGGAAATGGTTCAAATTCAAATCTGACCATTTACAATCAGGCAGATGCGCAAGGCGGCTCACTTTCAGCAGAAGCAGGTGCGTTAATCAATTTCACTTCAAACTTTACCCGGTCTGCGGACAATACTGCAATTACAGGAGCAAGTTGTAATGCCACATTTAGTGTTGCTCCTGTTGGACCTTCAATTATGACTTTTGATTCTACAAAGAATATTTACAATTTTACTCGAAACTTTACTACTGCAGGAAATTTCACTTGGAATATCACCTGCAGTGCAAGCTCTTTTGATACGCAAAATGCATCTGATATTATTGCAGTAGTGGATACGACTGCCCCTGCAGTGAGCAGTATTGATCCAATAATTGCTGCAACAGGGGTTGGTGTTAACTTTACTGCAAATATCAGTGATGTTGTTGGCGTGAGTTCCTGCGCGTTCTTTGTCAACGGAACAAATAATGGAACCATGACTCTCTCTGGCACTGTTGCAAATTATTCCCTTGCGCTGACAGCAAGTTCGCAGCGTATTGTTGAACTTGCTGCAAATTGTACTGACGCAGCAGGCAATAGAAGAACAACTGCAACGAATGTGACTATTACTGTCCCAACTACCCCAGGTAAAAATGATAAAGAAGAAGCAACTACAGGATCTATAACAGGTGCTGTGGGAGGCGGAGGGGGAGGTGGAGGACCAGAAAAAACTACTCCCGCAACTGAGGAAGAAGCACCTTCAGGGGAGATAAGTGGCGAAACAGGAGCAGCAGAACAACCATCTGAAGAAGAGCAAGCGTCATCTTCGGAAACACCAACAGCAGGAACTGTTGCCGAAGAACTTTTCGGACAACAAGAACAACAGCCATCAGGAGAAGCAATTACAGAGACTCCTGCTGCAGCACTTCTGCTTTTTGCAAAACGAACACTTCTTGCGCCGGTGAATCTGTTCCTTCTTGGATTACTCATTCCTCTTTTATTTGTGATGACTGCGCGAAAAACCTATGTTGATGAAAAAGGAGTTGCAGTTCTTATTCAGCATAAGAAGATTCCACTATTCAAGAAAGTATATGTGCATGAAAATGTGTATGCAAAATACAAAGAGCTCAAAGAAGGAGAGCGGCTCAAGCCTCTTCATTTGAAAGAAAAAGAAAAAGCATTTGCACGTTCACTTTCAGATGCATATCATCTTGCTCCAGAGCTTGCTGCGCTTCTCGCATCTGCGCAAGGAAATCTCTTCTCCTCAGTCTTAACAGAAGAAGCGATTCCAAAGGAAGTGCGAAAGAAACTCTCTCGTGTTCACTTGAGAATGCCAATTCGCGATAAAAAATTAGAGAACCTTTTGGAATATGTTGAAACGCAGCAGGAACAAGGCTTTAGCGTTCTTGAAATGAGAAATGTCTTACTTCATGCGGGATGGAGTTCTTCAATTGTCAATAAAATTCTCCATGCTGAACAGATTATTGGAGAAACTATCTTTGCCGCAGAGCAGCAGGGCAAATCCTCTTCTCACATTAAACAAGAACTTCTTGCACAATGATGGGAAAAAGAACTTGTGGAACAATATATTCCAAAAGAAAAAGTTTTGCAGGAATATATTTCTTTGCAGAGAAAACAAGGAGTTCCGGATCTTGTCATTGCGCAAGCATTGCTTGGAACAGGGTGGCAGCAGCCTGCCTTTGAAAAATTTATTAACATGCCTATGGCGTTTACTTTTTATGTTGATGGTCAAAAAAATGAGGGAAAAACACTTGCACTTATTCGAAAACAATTACTGCAGAACGGTTGGGAGATGGCATTTGTGAATCAGTATATTCCTCCTATTGCTGTTGTTCGTGAGATTATTGCAGCTGAAAGACATACTCGAAAAGATGATCTCAGTATTAAAAAGAGTTTGTTACAAGCTGGCTATGATCCTCTTATTGTCAATCAATTCTTTAGTCAGGAATTGGAATTACAAGAGTATATCAAAAAACAAGTACAGAAAAAAATGCATCCGGATATAATTCGTTCCAAACTTGTTGCAGTTGGTTGGCAACAGAATGTCTTGGATAAATACCTTCCTCATCAGGCAAATATGATATCTCCTACACAATCTTCTTCATTCTTGACAACATCCAGTCCTCAGATTCCTCACGGGCGATTACGTGTTGCGTTTGAGCCACATGCAATCCATTCTATTCATTCTGTTCATTCTGTTTCTCCTCAAGAAAAAGTTGATCTTGAAAAATATATCCGGCTTCAGAAAAAGCGTGGCAAAGAAACAGAAAACATAAAAGCATCACTTCTTCAGGCAGGATGGTCAGAAGATGTTGCACATTATTTTGTTGATAACATCAAAAAAGAGGGATAAGATGCGAGCAAAAATAGGCGGAGCAATTTTTCTTTTTGTTCTATTTTCTTTGATCTCTCTCTTGGTATTCTTTCTCCACTCACATTATATTACCACTGCTACTGGAGCTGTCGTTCTTAGCCAGTCTGTTGGGATTGTGCAAGAGAATATGCTTGTTAGCGCGCAAACAAAAGCAGTGAG
>JACRKI010000112.1 GCA_016215305.1 Candidatus Woesearchaeota archaeon
CAAAAAGTGATTTTTTCAAAATTCTCTTTATTGTATTTTACGAAAATTTAAAAATATCCTTCCCTTTCTTTCTCTTTATGACCTTCAAAATCATTGCTGATAGAAAAACAACGCAGGAAACTATTGATCAACTTATTGCAGAAATTCCAGGTCTTTTTCCAATCACTGTAGGCATTTCTCTTGTTGATTCTGGCGAACGATATGATGCAGCGCCTCTTCTTCGTCCGCTTCCTCGATCTTCTCGCGCTCATCACTATCTCTCTCCACCTATCGCAGGAGAATATTTAGATGGTCACGGGTATCTTGACGTTGCAGAAATTGAGGAAATTCTCCCTCTTGCACGTTCTCCAGAAACAGTTCTCATCACGCATCATTCCTTTGCTTTCTCTCCACGCAGCGCTGGTGATTTTTTTCAGGATTTTCTCAAGGATTGTGATGTTTCTGTCGTCGGTCATTTTGGCAGGACTTTTTATTTTGCAGGCGAGTATAGCAGGTCTGAAAAACGGGTGGTTCTTGGTCTTGTCAACACTCCTGACGAAAATAATGTCAAAATAACAGCGCATGAGCTCGGCCATCAGTACATTAGAGAAAATTGTGAATCCTATCTTCTTCCTTCCGGACGCGCGTGCCTGATGAATCCTTCTGGTCCAACAGCTACAGATGTTGCTGCTGTTTCTATGACATTTTGCGGGCCTTGTTATGCCAAATTAGGCATTCCTATTCGCGTGCCTATTTTTTAGAATCCTAACTAGAACGAATACTTTGCAATATATATTTCACGCAACCTTTTTGTATTGGTGACAGAGTTCCACGTTTTTGTCAGCAACCCTTTTAATCCTGCCCCTTCTTTGAGTCGGACATAAATCCCGACACAGCTAGGTTGTTCTGCAAGACGCTCGAGAATAGCTGTTGAACCAACAGCGCCGTAAATCACTGGCTGACCAAGCTGTCCAAAAGACAGGGGATACGGAACAGTACAAATGTCTGTTTTTTCTTTTGGTTTTTGTTTTTACGTAGCAGCTTATGACGCTGCAATCAAGCAAAGTATTGAAGAAGGCTTTCTTCCCTATGATATTAACAAGGATGGTGTGATTAGCAAAGCTGATGATCTCAATAAAGATAATATGATTACTTTGGAAGACGCACTTCAAAAGGACAGATAATGAACTATTTTAATACGGCGTCAAGACTTTTACGTCTGGAATTGTTTCAAAATGTTTTTTGTTTCTGGTTGCTACAGTATGAATTTTGTGTGTCACCGCACTTGCTGCTATGATAGCATCAGGGACAGAACAGAGATATTTCCTCCTGAATTCTCCAGCTTTTCTTGCAATAGGTCCGTCCAAATCAAGTCTTGTCATTAATTCAAGAACATCATTAATTGTTTTTTCTTCTTCAGGAGAACCCGCTGATTGCCCTGCGAATATTTCAACCTCTAAAATAGCAGAATAATAGACAATATACTCTCGTGTTTTTATCTTTTCAAAGAACACTTTTGCATCTGGAACACCGCGAAGAAGGTCGATAAAAAGGTCTGTATCAAGAACAAATGTTTGCTTAAGCATATTCTCGTTCCTTCCATGAGTCTCGCAGCTTATTGACATATTCTTTGCTGTCTTCTTTCACTTTGCCATGCCAAATTCCAAACGCCGCAGCAACAGGATCTTTTTTTATTTTTCTCAAGACAACTTCATCTTTTCGCTCTTCAATAATAACGCTATCTCCTATAGAAATTCCTAGTCCTCGCCTTACTGGTCTTGGCAATGTTATTTGAAAGTTTCTTGTTACGACTACGCTTACCATAGATAATCACCTATGATGTTAATAGTTAGGTTTTATTTAAATGTTTTGGTTTTATTTGTTTGGAGGGGTGAGTTAATCACTAAATAATATTGATATGTTGAAATAGCATAAGCAAAGAAAAAAACTACATTTATTTTGTTAACTTAATGACATTGCCTTGGGGCGGTTGGGATTTTTATTTTCTCCTAAAACCTCTACGTTTGCTCTTTTCAGTCGACATTATTCCTGACAACCATAATTCAACTATCTCATTTGTACGACTTTCACCATCTTTCAACTCATGAACCCCGCTTCTCCACTTTGCACTTCTCAAACTGTTTTGTCGGGATGATTTCCAAAAATAGAGGGTGTTTCGGGATTATCCTGAATAGACGAGATTATCTCAGAATTTGATGCTTTGTTGCAATATAGGTTATTCTGCATTTTCTCGAATAGAAAAAGAACTGGAAGGTTTAATCAATATTTTGCAACTTTCTTGGATAGTTTGGTATTGAAAATTTGTTTTTTGATTATTTTACCTCTCTTCTCGTTCAAGCAAAAGTTTTGAGAAAAAAACAAATGTTTTGCTTGCAATTACCTCTTGTTTTCAAATCAGTCAAAAGAGAATTTTGCATAAATAGCAAAATTCTCTAAGATAACTTTGCATCGTTTGAAGTCCTTGACGAGCGCGAAAGAGAAAATTTCGCGCTTTCGATGTCAAAATCGATTTATGCAAAGTTATCAAAAGAAATAAAAAGGGTACTCTTCTTTTTCAAGATATCATGGAACTTACAGATGTTGTAACGGATGTTGTAGCAGGATTGCCGCCACATATTATCGAAGGGCAAAAAAAAGATGGAACACGTTTCCAATTGTTTGTCGAATACGCGGGACTTTGCGAGCAGCAAACCCCTGGTGTGGCTCTCGCACATCGAATTTCAGCAATCCTTCCTGAAATAAATGGAAGAACTGTTCGCGCAGAAGTTGCATACTTAGATTTTGCTCCCGAGCGCTTGGAACAATTTGCACAGATGCATCTTGGATATACTTTTGTTCGGGAATCTTACAGAGGAATCGGTGTTTTTCGTTCTCTGTATGATGCCTTTTTAGATATTGGTCATGGAGTTTTTCCTGAAGGATTTCGTGTTTTTATGGAAGTTGACAGAACAAGCAGGACCATGATGCATTTTGCTGCTTCTCATCTCTATTCTCGTGTAGGAAATAGTGAGGGTTTTATCCATTATCAGCTTTTTGTTCCACCTAAACCTTCTGAGTAATTCTCACACTATTTCATTCTGTTGTCGAAATAATTATATAATAGAAAATTCTATCTTCTCCCTACGCTCGAAAAGGATTTTCCGAGAAAGAGCAAAAAAACAAAATGGAGCAAAAACAAAAACGAGGTGATAAATTCTTCATGAGCATCGCCCTACACGAACGAAGTGAGTGTACTTGGCCTTTGCGAATGTGAGAATTTATTTGATGGCAACGCCACAATTTATTTTGAGACACGCTGAACCAACCATGAATCCAAGCAGTGATGAACTTGCAAATGTGATTATTCATCGTCTTGGACTCATGCCGCGAAAGAAAGGCTCGACAGAAAAAATGCATCGCGTTCTTATTGAACTCTACGAAAAAGCAAAGGTCGCAAGCAGAGATAAAACACCAACAGCAGCAATCATGACTGTGGAAGAAATGGCTTTGCATGCCGGCATTTCGAGGCAAACAATGTACGACTATATCAAACGATGGATTGACACTGAATTTATCACTAAAACAAGCTATATTGGCTCAGATCAAAAAGTAGTGGTGGGCTATAAGCTCAACGGTCCAACGTTAGAATCCGCGTTTGAAAAAACACGAACACGTGTCCACAATAATCTGGATCTTACTGCGAAATATGTGCAGGAATTGCAGCGCATTGTCAAGAATGAAAAAATCAGCAAACGATTCGAGGACAATAGAAAAGAAAATCTGCCGAGTGAACAACAAGAAACCCTTGTTGTTGAAGAGAAACAAGAAGATCTTGATTCTCCCGAACAAGACCTAAAAGGACCATAAGGTTATAATTTATATAAATTATAATTACAACTTGATTAATAATTGGTGATTTTGACTAAATAGTTTAAGAGATTTTATTCTTTAGCGAAAAGTATATAAGAAACCTCTTATCTTTTCTCTACTATGAGTAATACAACCTATGTTGTTGAGGACATGAAAGAACAGCCATCTCGTCGTCCTATTTTACCTCCTTTCCTTCGTGTGTGGAGAGAACCAGATAGATATTTGACACAGGCGCTTCACGCTCATGGCTATACTGGATTTCGTTATGAAGGAAGAAAAAGCAGTGGTGGAGGCGCAGTTGTATATCATCTTCGTGGAGAGTATGAAGATATGCATCTTGTACTCAAGACCCCACATCCATCAACCAACATGCAAGATTTTACACTTGAAGGTGAAGTACAGCGGCGTGCATATTTGGCTGGAACAAAAACTCCGGAAATTGTTGCTTCCCATGAACTCTTTGGGCGCCCTATTTTACTGATGGAAGAACGCGGAACAACACTTTCCTGTGCAAGAAGTGTTCATTATACACCCAAAAGAATAGCAGAAATAGGTTATGCACTCACCGCACAAGTAGAAATACTTCACACTGCGGCAATGTATCCAGGGGAAACAAATCCGGGAATGCTTCATAATGATCTCAAACCGAGAAATATTCTTGTTGATAAAGATGATATTGTTCTTATTGATTTTGCTGCAGCATCACCACTTAGTGCTCGACAAGATCGTATGTTGACTGTTCAATACACTGCACCAGAGCGCCTCACCAGTGAACTTTCTATCGATGGCCGTGCTGATGTTTTTAGCATTGGTGTTGTTCTCTATCAACTTGCAACAGGCAGACAACCATATCCTGTTCCTGAAAATAGCATTCCAGCTCATCGCAAAATAGCCCACTTTTCGTGTGTC
>JACRKI010000010.1 GCA_016215305.1 Candidatus Woesearchaeota archaeon
TCTGTATAGGGAAAATACGCAGGTCGCATTCTTATTTTTGGATACCCCATTTTTCCAAAGAATTGCCGAATATATGCTTTCAGGTTTTTGAGATTTGCGTTTTCATCAATCACAATGCCATCAATCTGATGAAATTCAAATAGATGTTTCCAATCAAGCGCTTCGTTTCGAAAGACCCTCCCAACATTAAAAAATTTCAGAGGAAGTTTTTTGGAAAGCGCTTTTGGATCTTGTCCAAGTTCCGCAAGTTTAAGCGCGCTGAGAACAGTTGTGTGCGTTCGCAGCAAGACTTTCTGCGCTTCTTTTTCCTGCCACGGCGTTTGCCAGCCAGTGCTGCCAGTTTTGCCGCCAGTTTCATGTATCTCTTTAATTTTCGCAAAATCTTTTGGAAGTTTGCCTAGTGCAATCCCTTTTCCCGCTTCATCTTTAATGAAAAAGGTGTCTTGCATTTGCCGTGCAGGATGATCTTGGGGAACAAAAAGAGAATCAAGAACCCAGTATGATGTTTGCAAAAGAGGACCTGTCATTTCCACAAATCCCATGTCAAGCCAGATTTGTTTGATATAAGTGGTTGCCTGACTCACAATGTGCCGTTTTCCTCCAGCAATAGGAGGAACATTAATGCTGACATCGTAATGCCTGAATTTTTTGTGCTGCCAGCTTCCATCCTGAATCATTTCAGGAGTCAATTGCTCCACAAATTCTTGATTCAGATTATAGGTCAAAATATTTTTTCCTGCATCTGTTAATTGGACAGAACGAAGTTTGATGACGTTGAGTTTGACAAGGAGTTTCCGTTGTTGGAGTTCCTTGAGAAGCGTTTGTTCAGCAGCAGAAAGTTCTTTTTTGTCACGAGCAACTTCAAGTGATTTGAGAAATTTCTCTTCATCTGTTTCTTTGTGAAAGAGTGTTCTTCCCTCGTCAGTCACTGTCACGACAAGTTCGCTGCCTTGTTTTTGAATCATGATCAGGTTTCTGCGTTTCAAAAGTCCAATGCAGACAGTGATTTCATTTTGATCAAGACCTGAATTTTTCTGCAAAACAGAAACAGGAACTGATCCAGAAGAATGTTCGAGTGCTTTCAAAAATCTTTTTTCAGGTAATCCCTGTGTTGCGTAGAGTTTTCCATTGCTGTCAAGTTCCACGACTTCCTGGATTTGTTCGTTGATGACAACAAGCGCTTTATTTTGCAGCCATTGCAGGGCGCGCATGACTTCGACTTCTTGCAGACCAGAAGCGCCAACGAGTTCGTGCAGTGTACTGTATTGTCCAAGATAGGGCAATACCTTTCGCTCGAGAGGATGCAGTTTTGCGATGAGAGATTCTACGTCTTGACGCATAGGGATTCTAGAAAGAGGAATGGTATATAAAAGTTATGGGAATGTTTTTATAACAAACCTATCTAAACTCGATTATGAAATTCTATGTTATTATCCGTGGTCCACTTGGCTCTGGAAAAACAACACTTGCAAAGATGCTTGCCAAGAAAATACATGCAAAATACATTTCTGTGGATGATATTCTTGATAAGCATAAACTCACGCAGGAAAAAGAAGCAGGATACATCTCTCAAAAGAGTTTTATCAAAGCAAATGAAATAATTATCAAGAAAACTGAAAATATTATAAAAAAAAGAATCATTATTTTAGATGGGAATTTCTATTGGAAATCTCAAATAAAAGATATAATCGAAAGAGTACAACAACCTATTTATGTATTTACATTGAAAGCTTCCCTGAATCTGTGTATAAATAGAGACAAAAAAAGAAGAAAAAAATATGGAGAAAATGCAGTCCGCGCAGTCTATAAGAAGACAACTACATTTGATTTGGGAAAGGTTATTGATGTTGACAGTTCAAAAACAGCTTGTGTAACAAGGATTGTGACATTTCTTTCCAAGATTGCAAATCCACGAACCTACTGAGGATATGCACGAACAAGCAACGCTGATACACGAACTGACCAAATCTTGGCAAGGCCAATAATTTTTATTATTACTTTCGTTTTAAATATTCTTTAATAATACATCCAAAAAATAATAAATATTGGACAATGCCAGAGCTTTTTCTGATTCGTGAATTTTCTTTTGCTAGGCGATTTTAAAGCAGTGAGTTCGTGAAAACAATCATTGAAAATCTTTCAATTTTTTCAAAAAATTTCGGAAATCTTTCAAAAATGTTGAAAAGTTTCCGATCTTTACCAGAATAGCTTTTTTAATATCCTTATCTAAAGACAATGCATGAACACATTCAAGCTTCGAATTTATATGATTTTAAGTGTAGAAATAATCTTACTACCAACAATTTACATTATAGGTAATGAGTGTACAGAACATTTGCTTGGAGAGAATTATAGACGAAAGATGAATCAGATTTTACAACAAACAAAGGAGCTAAACAAAAAATATATTAACTTATATGTCACTACTTGTATATTAAGAGCCAGAGGAAGAAAATGAAAGGAAGAAAAAGAATAAGGAATAAAGAGAAAGAAATAGAAATGATATGTAAAATGATTAATTATAAAACTCCTGAACTTATTGCCGTTGAAAAAGCACTAGACGACATGGAAAAGATGTTGGCTTAGAAATCAAAAGAGAATGAGATAGAATTAAAAAAATAATAAGAAAAATAAAATCAGAAAAAACTATTTCTTCACTGGCTTCAAATCCTGCCATGCAATGTTAAATAAATCACTCATTGCAGTTGAAAAGAAAGGCGTGTTAATCCAGATGCCAATATCATAGGTGGGATGCACGTCTTGGTCATCTAAAACCATGAAAACAATTTCTTTGTTGTCCACAATGCAGAATCGTGCCTTTGCGTCAGTATGCCTAATTTCTGCAACTTCAGAAAGATCCTTAACACTCTGTGCGTTCTCCTTAGTAATTGGAGCTGCAATGCGAATCTTCACACCACGTTTTTTGACTTTTTCAAGCGTTGGCTTAAGTCCTTCAATCTTGCGAATCAATCCTTGCGCTGTGGTCATGATAATGACAGACTCTTCTGCGTTTCGAATAGTGAGTTCCAGATGATTATAGAGATTGTGTCGTCCGCGCAAACTTCCTGATAAATCAGAAGGTTCCACAAGATCAATTCCCTGCGTATGAAGCGTATTTAATTCACCAATCACTTCAGATCCTTTCATGTCTTCAAGGCGCTTGATGCGTTCATCTGCTTCATTCTTCATGTTTTTCTTGACGCGTTCCACAACTTCTGTTGGAGCGACAGCCATATACTTAATTGGCTTGCCAAGTTTCATGACAACGAATCCTTTTTTCTCAAGACTTTCCAAAACATCGTAGCTTCTGCTGCGCGGAACGTTTGCGATATCGCTGAGTTCACCAGCTGTAGAAACTCCTCGGGACAATAACGCCGCCCAAATCTTGACCTCGTAGAGGTTCAAGTGAAAATACCGTCGTAATTTATTCAAAAATTCTTCTTTGACTATCATATTGCACACCCTCCTTTTCTTCTTCTCAATAACAAAAAGCAGTTTTGACTCCAGAGTCAAAACAATATTAATTTTAAGAGTTGTTCGAGTATTAAAAGGTTGTCATTTTGGAATGAAACAAGAAATCAGGAGAAACATAGAAAAAGACTATAAGTTTTTTATAGAGAAAGGCATTTTTTCATAAAAATGGAAACAAGAGACAAAAAAGGACAAAGCAGATATAATAGACAAGAACTTCTCGGCGAGATAGGAAAAAAAGGCCAAGAACTGCTCAAAGAAGCAACTATTGCAGTTGTGGGAGTTGGCGCGTTGGGAACAACAACAGCAAATCTGCTTGTGCGTGCTGGAATTGGAAATATTCTGTTGATTGATCGCGATATTATTGAACTTCATAATCTGCAAAGACAAACAGTCTTTACAGAAAAAAATGTCGGACAACCAAAAGCAGAAGCTGCAAAGGGATGGTTGCAGGAAGTAAATAGCGAGACAAAGATTGAAGCAAAACTTGTTGATCTCAATGCAGAAACAATAAGTATCCTAAAAGAAAAAAAGTGCGATCTTATTTTGGATTGCACAGACAACATGGAAACGCGTTTCCTCATAAATGATTGCGCAATAAAGAATAATATTCCATGGATCTATTGCAGTGCAGTGGGCACAAAAGGCAGACTCTTGACCATTTTGCCAGACAAAACTGCATGTTTGCGATGTTTGTTTCAGATGCCAAAGCCCGGAAGTCTGGAAACCTGCGACACAGCAGGAGTGATGAACACGATTACGACAACCATGAGCGCGATGCAAACAACAGAAGCAATTAAAATCATAACAAAACAGCAGCCAACAAAGCAATTAATTGCCTATGACATCTGGACGCAGGAGTTGCAGAAAATAAAGGTGCAAAAGAAAAAAGACTGCGTTTGCTGCAGCAAAAAGCAGTTTGAATTTTTAGAGGGAAAATCAGCAACAGAAGCGATCACGTTGTGCGGTCAGGGAAGAATCCAGATCAGAGGACAGAAACCAAATCTTGCTGCGCTCAAAAAAAGATTAGAAAAAAGTGGTAAAGTAAAGGCAATGTCCTATGGCATTCATTTTTCAGGTGAAGAAACGGATTTCTTTTTGTTTGCGGATGGGAGATGTTTGATCAGGGCGCAAACAAAAGAAGAAGCAAAAGCGTTGTATGGAAAATATGTGGGGAATTGAATCTAGTCGCAAATTGCTGAATCGCCAAAAAAACTCACGCACTAAGAAAAGCTTACACATGCAACAGCAACGCGAACTGTATCTTTATGAAAATATTAATTACTTTTTGAAGGAATATTTCTGAAATAATCTATCGAGAAGAGATATCTAAAAAATAATAATTATTGTGTTCGCCAGGACCTTTCTTAGTTCTACCTTAAGTAATCAAGAGAGTAAAAAAACAAATGTAAGAAGCTATTCCTTCGCCATCATGTTCTCGACAACGCGGGAAGCATATTCAACGTCATCAACAATCTGCTCGAGAAGATCATACAAATCTTTGTAGATAATGATTTCTTTTGCATCGCGTTTGGAAGCGAAGAGAGATGCCATCGCGAGATTGTGCACATAATCCGCTTCCCGTTCAATGCCGTGAATGCGGCTAATGGATTGATGCGCGCGTGATGATTCTTTCCAATATGATAATAAGACAACAAGTTCTTTGCATGCGTTATTCACGAGCAATGCAAATTGCTGTACATCTTCATTTGGTTTGGTCACACCATAAAGCAACATGCGTTTGCTCACACTGCTAATCCCATCCATAATGGTTTCAAGGAGTGACGCAAGAGAATGGATGCTTTGCATGTGAAGAACATTTGTATCTGAATGATTCAGGCGCATGATAATGATGTGGCTCATTTCATCGCAGCGATGCTCTACTTCTTTCAAATCCGCTGCGCGCTGTGCGCGATCCTGCAAAGAAAGCTGTTCATAGGTGTCCACAAAGTCCTTGAAGATGGTTGCGCCGCGGGAAACCTGTTCAGTAAACTGAAGAAGCATCCGGAAGAATTTTTTGTCATCGCTTGGAAA
The DNA here is from genome assembly GCA_016215305.1 of Candidatus Woesearchaeota archaeon. Classification (GTDB taxonomy): domain Archaea; phylum Nanobdellota; class Nanobdellia; order Woesearchaeales; family DSVV01; genus JACRPI01. The sequence continues at coordinate 5,506 of JACRKI010000010.1, forward strand.
CAAAAGTTGTCGTAATGGATTCATAAGAATATTTGAAGAACGCATCTATAAAAAGTTTTTTATTCTCGGAAAAAGTGTTATCAACTGGTGTCGAAAATTAAAGAATAAGTCTACAAAGGACAGTTTCGATCTGGAGTTGTACAGTTTTTTGATGTGAATTCTTTAAGATCATTTTTTTCTTACTATTACTCGAAGTAAAGATAATCCCAGACGGCGTATCCCACGCTTAAAAGCGTGGGCTTTGCCGTCGGGATTATCAGACATGTGAACTAACGGCTTCATCCCCGCACTGAAGTGCGGGGCTTTCGCCGAGTTCCCATGTAATAACGAATGAGAAGAAAAAACTCTTCTCTCGCTTCTTCTCCTTGAAAACACTTTCGATCAAACTCAAGTGTGTACAAAAGGAGTGGTTGCGTTCTCGCAATTTTTCTTCATTGCTGAGCACGCACCATATACTTGACGCTCTCCACGCA
>JACRKI010000011.1 GCA_016215305.1 Candidatus Woesearchaeota archaeon
CCATCAAGGTTAGGCAGTGGCAGCATGGAAAACACTGCGTAATACAAATTAATGAATGTCATTTGGTGGAAAAAATTAGGCATAATTCCATAGATCGCAAGCGTCTCCCAAAGTGTTGCCATGACAAGGTTTGCGAGCGGTCCCATGACGCTAATGATGCCGCAGGAAAGCAAGTTGAGTCCATAACGGAAATGTCCGAGTCGTTGAATTGCCATGTGATAAAACGTGACGCCGCCTGTCAGAAGAATCACAATTTTTCCCTGAAACAAAAATGTGCAGAGCAGGGTAATATACGTTCCAAGAGTCCAGAGTTTATACTCTGTCCTAATCCCAAGGGAAAGCCCCCAGATTTTGTGCGCGGATTCATGAAAAAAGAACGCGAGCAGGACAATAAAAAATATTTTGAGATAATTGAAGAGCCACGCGGATAATAAAAAGGTTTCACTGCCATCGTCATACGCGAATGCGAAGGTGATGACTGCCATTGCGATGAAGAGATCGCGAAGTTCTCGGGGTGAGAACCAGAAAAAGTCACGGATTCTATATTTCAGTTCAGCCCAGTCGCTCATGAAACATTTTTTGAGAAAAAGAGGTATATAAAACTAGCGATATTGAATAAGAGAGAAAAAGAAATAAAGTTTAAGAAGGAATGAATAAGACTGTGTAAAAATGACTGATTCTGCAGAACCAATAATTCCTGAAATAGTAACATCTGGAAAACTTGTTGATAGATTAAGAAGAAACCGCGTTTTCTCCGAAGAAGAATTTGAAAGACAGGTAAAAAGAGAAGAAATGTTTTTTGCATTACAAAGAGAATTATTTATATCCTGCTTAGGAAGAGATATGGGAGTTCTGACAGATTATGATGATGCAGGAGGACCCAGTGGATTTGAAGCAGTACTAAGTGGAAAGGATTATTTTGAAGGACAATGGGTACTTGAGAATATAATCGGAAAAGAAAAAGCAGAAAGGCATATTATAGACCGAGAAACTGAAGAAGGAAAAGCTGTAGTAAGAGAAAACCTCTTGTTATATCAAAAAGATATTTTATTTGCACAGTACAGCGCTTTTGTAAGTAAAAAAGAGGGGATAAATTTCTATATTGTCAGAAAAAGCAATTGTTCCAGAAGAGAAAGAGGAAAAATAATTGCAAAAGCTGATGATATATTGGACATTTTGGCGTATGGAAATGAATATTACATGAGACAACTAAAATATAATCCGTGGGAAGAGATTACGAAAACGATTCGAGGAATTGTTGCAAGAGCTGAACCAATGATGCAGCGACCATACATACGGACTGGAATTGTTTCACAATGGTGTGAGAGAGACACTGAATTTGGATACTCTCCTGGAGGAATGGCAGTAGAAGAAGGGAGAGAGAGTGTCATTTTAGACAATTGGAACAAAGAAGATGCAGAGAAACATATAGGACAACAAGTACGATTTCTTTATCAAGGACCATATTTAGGAATGGGTTGGGCAGTGGGAAAGCTTGTCGCACCACAATTGTATATTCCAATACCATTGCAAGAACAGTTGAGCATCAAATAAATTATTTCTCAAGCAATTCCCTCATCCCTTCTTCATGTCCAGCGCCAATCACCACAACAAGAGGAAGATCAGGATGCTTCTCCTGAAAATAACGAATCTTGCGAACCATATACGCATTTCGTTCTTCAATCAAAACCTTGTAGACATTTGGATATCGTTCGCGCACATGAAAGAGCATTTTCGAAATAAGCGTGCTTTGCGGCACTTTGCGAAGATCCATGTTTTCTAAACCATATTTTTTTGCCTGACGGGTTGGAAATAAAAAGCCGGCAAAAACATCAACGACAAATCGCCATTTTTCTTTCCATGTAATTTCCTGTGAAAATCTGCGAAGAGTAATCTGAATTGGTTGATCGAGTAATGCGATAATCAAATCTTTTTTCTTTGCGCAGCGAATTGCACTGAGCATGTCTTCTCCTGGCTTTGCGCCAACCATTTTTGCGAGACGCTCAGTAAATGTCGAAGCGATTACTGCAAAAATAAATCCCTTCACGCCAAATTGCCGTATATTCTCAAAAGAAAACATAGTTGTCTTTTTCTGCTCATGCACAAGCCCATAAAATCTGCTTTTGTCCAGTTCAACTCCGACAATGCAGGGAGCAAATTGTCCGACGACAAGTGCAACGTTATCAACGCTTTCTTTGGCAATGTGAGATGTTCCCACAAGAATGATGTTTCCTATTTGAGTATATTTTGCTTTCATAATTTATCTGCTCATTATTCGCCACTTTGACGAAACACAAAATCTACATGAATGCGCGAAGTGCATGAATGTTAGATTTTGTTATAAAAAACTTTATATACTTAAATACTTTGTAGTTTACATATAATTTTGTATTCGCTTTGCTCATGCAAAATTATACTACTAGGTGATTACAGAGATAACAAACAAAAATTCTTTCTGAGCGCAGCGAAGAGAAGGAATTTTTTTGGAGGGAGCCCCTATGTTAAAGATGAAGAAAATTACAGACACGTATGAAATGAAAGTGTTTACAGATGCGGGAGAATATTTTGGGGATGTTGAAGAGTCTATTTTGACAAACAACAAAATATTTGGCTGGCGCATTCGCAGCACAAAGAATTCGTTTTTGAATAAGATTCTGGGGAATGCGAAAGGCGTTATTGTGCCGCATGCGTTAGTGAAGAGCATGGGCGACATTATGATTGTCAGCAAAGGCGCGGTTCCGAATATCGGCAATGAAGAACTGCCGCAGCAGGATACAGAATAAATTTTTTGTTTTTTAATTTTCTTATTTATAATACAAAATAAACTGTCATTTTTATACATTTCGAAATACCACCGGAGTGTACCTCCGGTGGACAAAGTCCACAATTGAAATTCGATAGGTGGTATTTCGTAATGTGTCAAGAACCACAGGTCTCTCGAACTAGCAGACCGCTTCGCTTCATGCCACCGGTCTTTGACCGGTGGTTCTTGACAAATGGTTCAAGCATTCTTTCAGTAATGGAACCAAATGATTTTTATAGAGAAATACGAGGAGTACCAAGAGGAGAGATTCTTCATTTGCGGACAGGATATTGTCTCTCGAATCCTTTGAGAGTTGAAGATTACATTCTTGTTTTTGGTGCATTGATGTTTGAGAGACAAAATTGGGATGAAGTAATAACAGCAGTGGAATCTCTTGATAGAAGAAGTGTCGTAAATTCGCCAGGGTATCAAAGAGAAAAGTAAATCATTGCTCGAACTGGGTCTGATACCCCGCAGCTTGCTCTGATTGGGATTTTTTATTCTTCTTTCTTGCTTAGTTCCATAATCGCGGCAGCAAGATCTCCGCCAGCAGCTTCAATCGCGCTGCGTGCGGTTTCTTCATCTGCGCCAGTCTGTTCCATCACAGTCTGCACATCATCATCAGAAATTGTTGGTTTGGTGTCAAGCGAACGTTCACTAACATTGCCAGAAATCTGAAAGCTCACATTGCCGGCAGCAGTGACTTTGGAAACCTGTGGAGAAGAAACAACCATTTCTTTGTCAGAAAAGCGAATGATGACTTCCTGCACTCCGTGGAGTTCGGTTTCATCAATGCCCATGCGTTTCATTGCCTGCTTCATCATGCGAGGATCAATTTTACCGCCGGGAAATCCAGGAAACATAAAATCACCAGATTAAAATCCAAGCAATGTTGGACCAAAGATTTGGAGCAGAATAACAATCAAGATCAAAAGAATGATGAACACAATGATATGAAGAGGTTGAATGCTGATTTTGCTTTTGTATTCGTCAAAATAACGGACCAATCCCCCTGTTCCAGAAGGCATGCTCATTCTCTCTTGTGCCATAAGAAGATGTGCGGAGAGGAGATATATAAAGTTTGTTGCACAAACTATAAAAGCAAACCCCTCTTTTTCAGCTGAGAAATAGGACAATACTGTGTCATCGGAAGTCTGCTGAAATGCAGACTCCTGAGGAAAGTCCGTCCACCATTAAAAGGCTGCCTTCATAAGAAGGAGCGTGAAAACGCTGGCAACCACACAGCAACGAGCTCCTGCAAAACTGGAATGATGCATGCGACGCTTTTGGCAACAAGAGCAAGCAAGCTGCTGACGTCTTTTGCAGTGAAGATGAAACGGTGAGCCCCGGTTGGTGCAAGTCCCTTTTGGACGCTGAGTCGAATACACAACCACGTGTTCATGCTTGCGTGAACGTGCACAGAAGACGGCTTATGATTGTCCTATTTCTTTTTTTTTAATATTTTTAATAAGATTATCGTTTTCTCTTCATGCATTCCTTGAGCATCACAGTTTCTTTTCGCAATAATTTTGTTTCGAGAATATGTTCTTTAATCATGATACACAATTCTTCTTTGATGTTCTCAAGAACTGCCGCGACAATCAGCAGGACAAGCAGGATGAGCCACAAGAATGTTGCGTGGAGCATGTTCCAGGAAAG
>JACRKI010000113.1 GCA_016215305.1 Candidatus Woesearchaeota archaeon
TCATAAAAAAGAATTTGTGTTCTTTGTTTTTGATTTATTATACTCATCAAGCAGTTTATCATTTTTCTTGATAGTATTCTTTTTACTTCTTGGCGTCTTTTTCGATTATTCCTTTGCGCTGTTCCACAGATTATTTTTCTCAAACAATTATTGGTTGATGGATCCTGCAGTGGATAAATTAGTCCAACTCTATCCAGAAGCATTTTTCCAGAATATTTTCTTTTGCATTATTCTTGTCGCATTTTTGGTTTCGGGGTTTATGTTTTGGCTAAGCTGGCATGTGCAGAAGAAGTATTTGTAAATCTGTTAAGAACAGGAATGATGCACACGAACCAAGAAAAAATACCTGTACCAGCATCGCTTGGTATTTTCATGTAATTATTGTTAAAATTTAAAATAAATATTGTGTTCGCCAAAGCCTCTGTCAGTTCGTGAGTTGTGTTCTGAAAGAGGAGTTTACTTTCATTGAGATTTTCTATTCCAATAATACGCAGCAGCAACAAGAACAGCAAAGAATACAATATACAAACAAACAACGCTAAACCCAAATAACTGCGCAGAAACAGACTGCCCGTAAAATAATGTATGCCTGAAAATTCCTTCAATAACAACAAGCGGATTAAATTGCGCGATAAATGACGCAGCAGAAGGCATGGTTTCAAGAGGGAAAACAACGTCTGAAAAGAAGAACATGATCAAAGCAGAAAACAAACCAAGCAATAGTGACGTCTGCCGATCGCGAACAAGATACCCAAACAACATCCCCAGAAGAACATAAAGAACAATTCCTAAAAACACGGCAAGCAAAAACACAGGAACGTTGAGGAAAAAATTAACGCCGAAACTAAACGCAGCAACAATAAAAAAGAACACAAGCTGCAAGGAAATTAAAATAATGTTGGTAATAAACAACCCCAGAATAAAGAGCAGGGTATTGGCAGGAACAAGGAAATTGCGAAAATACGCAGGACTGTGCGTTTCATTCAAAACGAGCATATTACTGAGAAGTATACTGATAAAGCAGATCATAAACACAAGAATAATGGGAAATACAAGCGCTGTTTTATTCGTGCTTACTTCTTCAGGAACAGCGACAAAAGAAGCAGTGATCGGATGCAGGAATCGTTCAGCGTCAGATTCATTTAAGGCGGAAAATTCACCAATATAGGTATCAAAAGAAGCGGACAATAAGTCCATGTTTGCAACGCCGGTATCAATATCTGTGATATGCTGCCCAATTTGCTGTTCAGTGGCAGACAAGCTGGTATTCATATCATCCAAATAACCGACAATAAGATCAAGCTGATGGAGTGCATCATACGTTTGTCGAAGAGTCAAATTCTGTAAGTCTCCTGTTGTGTTCAGATAAAGAACAGTTTCACGAATGTGTATTGAAGTCAAAGAAATATTCAAATCAGTAAGCAATGAATCAAGACCATATAAATCAGAAACAACAGTGCTGATGTTTGTGGAAGCAGTATATTGATGGCTCAAAGAAAGAGCAGTAGCGTTCAGTTTAGCCTGTGCGTCTTTAATCTTCATGTAGCGTGGCACAAACTGTGCTTGCGCGGTGAGAATATCGTCATGCGCGCGAACAAGATCATCACGCATAGAAAGAGCGCTTTGCTGCATCTCATGAATCTGCTGCTGTCCTTGTTGCATATCAACAACAAATTGATCAATGTCAGAAAAGATCTGCTGCGATGCTTCAAGACTGATTTGTTCACTGGTAATGGAGATTTTGTCTTTCAAGTATTCCAGAATAAATTTGACAAGATTGTAGCGTGTGGCGTCATAATAAAAAGTAATGCTCCCGCTGCTGTTGCCAAAATCAGAAGAAAAATCAGCGCAAATATTTACGAGTGAACGATTCATCGCCCCGACACAGCGATCAATAGTGGGAAAATACACAACCGCGACATTTTCTGATGCGAGCGAATCGACAACATCCTGAATCTGCGCGCGTTTTGCTGCGTGAACGCCAATGGAAATATCGTGCAAATCAGTGCCGCTGAACGCGTACCCGACAGTAAGAATTAAGATGAGTGGTCCAAGCACAAGAAGTAAAAAAGTCGTCCAATTGCGAAACACAGAGCGAAGATTTTTCTGAACAATATAAAAGAGTTTGGTTGGCATTAGTGTCCCTCCAAAACTGATTCAAAGACGCCGGCAAATGTTTTTTTGTGGCTGTATTTTTTTCGAAAGTGCGCAGGAGTTCCAAGAGCGACAATTTGTCCAGCTGCGAGAAAGCCGATAGTATTGCAATATTTTTCCACAAAATCAAGCATGTGGGAAATGACGAGAATAGATGTTCCCCGGGAAGCAAGATCCTGAATCAAATCCCATATTTTTTTTTCAGTGAGAGGATCAAGACCGGTAGTTGGCTCATCAAGAATCAAAAGATGCGGATGATGCATGAGCGCAATGGAAAAATCCAGGCGGCGTTTCATTCCTCCAGAAAGAGAAGAGGCAAGCACATCTTTGCTTGTATAAATTCCCATCAAATCAAGTAATTCACGAGATCGTTTTTGAATTTCGAGTGAAGAAAGCCCATACAATCTGCCATAATACGCAAGATTTTCAAAAACAGTGAGTTCTGGATAAAAGGAATTATCCTGCGTGCAGAATCCAACAACTTGTTTGATAAGATGTGCATTTTGAGTAATGTCTTTGTCATGAAAAAGAATTTTGCCGGAATCAACTCGGTAAAAGCCGATGAGCATTTTGAGGAGGGTGCTTTTGCCTGCCCCGCTTTTGCCGATAATCCCAAAAATCTCGCGGGGATGAATAGAAAGAGAGAGATCCTTGATAACAGTTTTCTCTCCAAATTTCTTGGAAATGTGGTCAAAGACAATGAGTGGTTCTGGCATAATATGTTTAGAAATAATGACGTATAAAAAAGTATTCATTGAAAAAGAAGAACTCTGGAACTAGCAACATAGATTCACGCACTAGCACTTTAATAACACGAACTAAGAAAGATTTCTACACGAACAAGCAACACTCTGGCGAGGCATGTAATTATTTTTTATTTTATAGATATTTGGATGAGAAATTTTATTTGAAAAAAGATATCAAACATAATAATTACATAAAAATACTGTTCGCGTTGCCGGTGCGAATGTAAGCTTCTGATTCGTGGGTTTATCTTCTTCTAACCTATTCTCAAGCTTTTAAGACCCAAAACTATTTAATTCAAAACAAAAATCAAATAATCATGCCGCTTCAAAAAAGAATAAGTCTTATTAAAGCCGTGGGGGAAGAAATCCTGACAGAAGAAGAATTAAAATTACTTCTCGAAAAAAAAGAACATCCTGTTGCGTACGATGGCTTTGAACCCTCCGGAACAAGCATCCACATCGCGCAGGGTCTTTTAAGAGCAATCAACATCAATAAGATGACTACTGCGGGCTGCAAATTCAAAATGCTCATAGCAGACTGGCACGCGTGGGCAAATAATAAGATGGGCGGCGACTTAGAGAAGATCCAGAAAGTCGGAAATTTCTACATTGAAGTCTGGAAAGCATGTGATATGGATCTAAAAAATGTCGAGTTTGTCTGGGCAAGTGAGATGCTCAAGGATGACAACTATTGGAAAATGATGATGAATGTCGCAAGAAACAGCAGCATGAACAGAATCTTGCGAACAGTCGAAATCATGGGAAGAAGCGAACAAGAGACGCTTCACGCATCACAAATTTTGTATCCGTGCATGCAGGCAGCAGACATCTTCTATCTAAATGCGGATATTTGCCAGTTAGGAATGGATCAGCGAAAAGTGAATGTGCTTGCGAGAGAAATTGGAGAAAAACTTGGATTTTGGAAACCAGTTGTCGTGAGTCATCACATGCTCATGGGCTTGGGAGAGCCGCCAAAAGAAGAGCTCAGTGGCGCAGACAGAGGCATCGCGTTAAAAATGTCAAAATCAAAACCAGACACTGCAATATTTATGCTGGACACCAAAGAAGACGTTGAGCGAAAAATCAAAAAAGCATATTGTCCAGAAAAAAAGATTGAAGAAAATCCTATGCTCGAATACTGCAAATATATTTTATTTGAGAAGTTTACAGAATTGAAAATCACAAGACCGGAAAAGTTTGGCGGCAATCTGACAATCAAGAGCTATGATGAATTAGTAAGCATCTACCAAGAAGGAAAATTGCATCCGATGGATTTGAAGGTGTGTGTTGCGGCGCATTTGAATGAATTAATGGAACCAATCAGAAAGAAACTCCATGAAAACAAAAAAGTCATGAAAATGTATGAAGAGATTCAAACATTTCAAGTGACGAGATAGTAATTCACCTCATTTCTATGTCAAGACCATTTTCTTGCCAGAATAAAACAATAATTGGCACTGCAAAGAGCATACCCCCAAATATGTCAAAAAGATAGAATTTCCAAATATTGCTCTGTAGCTTCTTTTTTTCTAAATCATTCATACCTTACTCACAAATTTGATGATTTATTAAATTATCTGCAAACATATGCAAAATCCCACAAAGTAAACAGAACATGAAACAAAAGAATTTTTCTCACGCACGAAGAAAAGGTTTGGTAGAACTCGCTACTTTAGGTATCTTCATGTAATTATTATTTTTTGGAAATATTATCTCTAACAAATTTTCTAAGAGTAATATCGAAATAATAACAAACAATTATTGGTCTTGCCAAGCTTTTCTTAGTCCGAGTAAAAGTACAGATGGTTCCTGTGTTTGCGTTGCTGGTACGAGTGTATATTTCTAAATTAATAGTTTATTTTCTTGTTCGTGTCATTTTTACTGGCACATAACACAATTACTTCTGTTCTAGCACAGCCAACGTGTATTGATCACGAAACCACTTCTTCGCAACACGATGAACATCAGCAGCAGTGACAGCAGCAACAGCAGTAAGGTATTTCTCAAAGCCAGAAAGAGTTGCGGCATAATGCCAGTACGCAATGTCATCTGCAATCGCAGAAGTGCTTTCGTAGCGGAGGGCAAGAGAGCCGGCAAGATAGGTTTTCGCTTCAGCAACCTCAAAAGCAGCAGCTGTTTTCACGTTCTCAAGCTGTTCAAAAATTAATTTTTCGACAAGAGCAATATTTTTTTTGTCAGTGCCGCAATAGACAGCAGCGCTGCCGAAGGTTTTGTTGCCGTCATATTCAAAACCAATAGAATAACAAAGTCCTCGTTTTGCGCGAACCTCGTCAAAGAGCCATCCAGATTGTCCACGACCAAGAATCCCGCCAATCACATCAAAGACAATGGCGTCAGGATGATCTCTGGTAATGGTTTTGTAGCCAAGCACCACATAACTTTGCCCAAGCTTTTTCTTGAGACGAGAAATTGTTTTCTTATTGTAATCTATCGGAGGAATCACCGGCACAAAAATTTCTTGCGCTTTTGCAGAACTAAATTTTTGTGTAACAGAAGAAAAAACAGAAGAAACATCCCCAACAATAACCACAGTAATATGAGAAGGCACATACCATTTGTGAAAATACGAAAGAATTTGTGCTCGACTCAATTTCTTAAGCAAAGGAATATTCCCATAGACAGGAAGCGACGCAGGATGTTTGCCATACAATGCTTTATTGAAGAATATCCATTGATATTGCCGGGGATTATCATTGATCATGTTGACTTCATCTAAAATAACCTTGCGCTCTTTCTCAATGATTTTTGGATCAAAAAGAGAATGGGCAAACATATCATGAAGAATATCCAAAGCAAGAGAAAAATGTTGTTTTGCGATTTTCACATAATAAAAAGTCCGCTCGTGAGAGGTTGCGGCGTTAAATTCGCCGCCATATTTTTCAATTTCATTGGCGATTGCTTTGGAGCTTGGTCTTTTTTTTGTTCCTTCAAAGAGTAAATGTTCAAGAAAGTGGGAAATGCCTGCCTCAGATGAAGATTCCATGATACTGCCAGTATGCACAGAAAACTCCACAGTGACTGTTTCAGAAGGCACTTCTTTATAGAGAATAGTCAAACCATTGGGAAGAACTTTTTTCTGGACAGAATGTGCCATGCAAAAACAAGGTTTATATAGATATAAAAACCTTCGCTTCTGAAGAGAACAAAATTGAATCAAAAACAACAATGAACAAAGAAAAACTACAAGAGTTTCAAGCATTGCTTAAAAAAGAGAAGATAGATGCAGCACTGCTTATCAATACCACAATCAAAGATCCAAATGTGTTTTACTGGACAGGACTTGAATTAGAATACTCGTTTCTGATGATTCCAAAAGATAAAGAACCAATCTTCCTTGTTTCGGCGCTCGAATATCAGCGCGCAAAAAAGTACAGCCAAATCCAGAATGTGAAAGAATACAAAAAACCATTGGAAGAGATTGCAAAAATGCTGGGAAAGAACAAAACAGTTGCAATCAATAATAGTAGAATCACGCTTGCGTTGTTTAAAGGATTAAAAAAACATTTTAAAAATGCAAAATATAAAGATGCAGAATCGTTGATGAGAAAAATAAGAATCACCAAAACAAAAGAAGAGATTAGTGCATTGCAGGAAGCAGCAAAAATTGCAGACCAGATTTTCAAAGACCTCTGTCAGGAACTCAAAACAAACAGAGCAGCATACAAGACAGAAAAAGACATTGCAGAATTCATAGAACAGCGGGTAAGAAACTACAACACAATCCCTTCATTTGAAACAATTGTCGCGTCTGGAAAAAACGCAGCAATGCCGCATTATATGCCGCAGCAAATTCCTTTGCAAAGAGGATTTTGTGTCTTGGATTTTGGAGTAAAATACAAAAATTATATTTCAGATATTTCACGAACTATTTTCTTTGGCATTCCAACTAGAGAAGAAAAAACAGCATACAAAAAAGTGTACGATGCAAATGCAAGAGGAATAGCAGCAACAAAAATAGGAAAAAAAGCAAGTGACATTGATAAAATCTCAAGAAAAGAATTCAATTATCCGCACAGTCTGGGACACGGAATAGGAGTAGAGGTGCATGAAGCGCCAAATATCAGCCCAAAAAGCAAAGACAAGATAGAAGAAAATATGTGCTTTACGATTGAGCCAGGAATGTACATTCCAAACAAATTAGGGATTAGAATTGAAGATGATTTGTGGATAACAAAGAGCGGACCAATCCTTCTCACAAAAAGCACAAAAGAGTTGCTTTGTTTTGAATAACTCTGCAGTAATTTTAAAAATTCACCCTGCGGATGAAAGACAAATGCGTGAATTTTTTAGCAATGTTTAAATACCCTCCTGTATTACTGAATGGCAATGAACACACAAGCAGAAAATCCACTCGATTCTGTGATGTATAGTTATACGACAGACAACAGCAGACTCGAAATGGAAAATAAAATTCTGAAAGAAACAGTTTCTCATTTGCAAAACGAGTTGAATAAGTTTAGACAGCCTGCACTGATGGTGTGCGATGTGGTTGATCTGATGGAAAATAATGCGATTATCAAAACACCGAATGGCAATAAGTTTTATGTGAGTATTTCCAACCAATGCAATGACATCAAAAGTGGAGACACAGTCTTAGCAGAACAAAAAAATCTGACGATTATAAGAAAAATACAATCAAATAAACGTTTCAATGTAGAAAAGTTTGTGATTATTGAAAAGCCAACAACAAAATGGGAAGAGATTGGCGGCCTGGATAAAGAAGTGCAGGAAATTATTGAAGTGATTGAACTTCCATTGAAAAATCCGCAGGTGTTTAAGAAAATCGGCATTGAGCCTCCAAAAGGAATTCTCCTGCATGGACCACCTGGAACAGGAAAAACATTATTGGCGAAAGGAGTTGCAGCAGCAACAAACGCAACATTTATTGAGATTGTTGGCTCAGAGCTTGTCCAGAAATTTATTGGAGAGGGAGCAAAACTCGTCAAAGAAATTTTTGAGTTGGCAAGAGAAAAAGCGCCGTCTATTGTCTTTATTGATGAGATTGACGCGCTTGCAGCAAAGCGAATTGAGTTGGGAACATCTGGAGAGCGAGAAGTCCAACGAACATTTATGCAACTCCTTGCAGAACTTGATGGATTCAAACCATTAGGCAACGTCAAAATCATTGGATGTACAAATAGAAAGGATATTTTGGATACTGCGATTATCCGCCCAGGACGATTAGAGAGATTGATTGAAGTGGGTTTGCCGAATAAAGAAGGGATTGCGCAGATTTTCAAGATTCACAGTAAAAAGATGGCAATGGAAAAGAATATTAACATAGAAAGCTTCTTGAAAAAGATGCAGGGGATGAGCGGCGCAGAAGTGCAGGCTATATGCACAGAAGCGGGATATTTTGCAATCCGCAACAATCGAATACAAGTGAGTGAGAAGGATTTCTTGGATGCAATCGAAAAGATCCTGAAGAAAGAAGAAGGAGAAAAAGAATTGCCGCAAATGTTTGGGTAGAAGTCTAATTGCTTTTGAAATAAGCTTTGGTAGAACTCACTGCTTTGGGTATCTTCATGTCATTATTATTTTTGATTTTTCTTCAAATATTTTTTCGAAGAATATTTGGAATTAAAATAACAATTACATGCCTCGCCAGGAGTTGTTGGTTCGTGAAACAGGTTCTGCTAATTCGTGAAGAAAATTACTGAAAATGTTTGTCAATTACTTTCTTGAGAATTTTATCCTTCAGTTCTAATGTTTTCAGTTTTTCTTTTGGAATCCATTCAAGAGAGGTATGTTCGTCACTTATCTTCCCTGTTTGATTAGTCTCTTTCACCGTACATAGATAGGTGATGCGAACAATCTGTTTTTCTTCATTTTTGAAAACAGTCGTTGCATCAAGAATTTGTTTGATTTCATCTAATTCCAAACCAGTTTCTTCTTGAATTTCTCGTTGTAAGCCAGCTTCAGGTTCCTCACCAAATTCCAACCTACCACCAGGAATATCCCATGCATCAGTAAGGTGTTCGTATTTACTTGATCTTCGAATAAGCAAAACCTTTCCGTTCTTTTCAATGATTGCTTTCACGCCGATTTGTTGGGTTGTCATTAAGTCTCCATCAAAAAGTTGATCAAAGATTCTTTTCATCAAGTGAGAGAAATTCCCTAAGTTTTATAAAGCTTTTCCATAGCATTTATATTTCTGTAACGCATTTTCTCTCTCATGGGCTTACAATTGCGAGACCTTGTGGAAGGAAAGGAAATTGAACTAAAAGATCTTGCAGGAAAACGTATAGCGATTGACACGTACAACATTCTCTATCAATTTTTGGCATCTATCAGATCTCCAGATGGAAGTCTCTTGACAGACTCGAAAGGAAATGTGACATCACATCTTATGGGATTATTCACCAGAACAACACATTTGATGCAGCATAATATCAAATTGATTTTTGTTTTTGATGGCAAAGCGCCAGAGATGAAAAGAAGAGAGCAGGAACGCAGAAGACAAGTGAAAGAAGAAGCAAAAGAAGCGTATGAAACTGCAAAAGAAGAAGAAGATATTGAAGCAATGAAAAAGTTTGCCAGCAGAACTGCAAGATTGACTCCAGAAATGCTTGCAGATGCAAAAGAGTTAATCGCCGCGTTAGGATTCCCTATTGTGCAGGCGGCAAGTGAAGGAGAAGCGCAGGTAGCGTACATTGTCAAGCAGGGAGATGCAGACTATGGTGCAAGCCAGGACTATGACACGCTATTATATGGCATTCCGAAATTAGTAAGAAATTTATCAATTGCAGGAAAAAGAAAAAAAGCAGGAACGCATGTCTATGAAACAGTCAAGCCGCAACTCGTGAGCACAACAGATGTCTTAAACACATTGGGAATTGACAGAGAACAATTGATTGTGCTTGCAATCTTAATGGGAACAGATTATAACAGAGAAGGAATTCCAGGCATTGGTCCAAAGAAGGCACTAAAGCTTCTCCATGAATACAAAAAAGATTTTGAAAAAATATTCAATATAGTCGAGTGGAACAAGCACTATTCTTTTGATTGGAAAGAAATATATTATCTTATTTTGCACATGGAATTGAACCAGAACTATGAAATAAAATTCCGCCCATTTGACAGCGTAAAAGTAATAAAATTACTTTGTGACAAGCATGAATTTGGAAGAGAACGAGTGGAGAGCACATTGCAAAAGCTGGAAGAACAAAGCACACAAAAGAAACAAAAAGGATTGCATGATTTTTTCTCGTGAAACAATGACAAACGCAATTAAAATAGAAGCAAAGAAAGCAGAAGAGGTCAAACAATATCTTATGTCCACAAATAATCTGTCTCACACAGCAAAAACACAGGCAAAGAATGGTTTTGTGTATTTTCCAATTATCTCAAAAGCAAAAGTAGCTAAGAAATATACGCTAGTAAATATCGCACTTCCAGAAAAGAAAGAACAAGAGAAAGATTTGAAAACGAAAATTCTCTCGCAGTTAACAAAAAAAGAACAAGAGCACCTCAAGACCTCTTTTGATCATGTTGGAACCATTGCAATTCTGGAAATTGAACCAGCACTCAAAAAGAAGGAGAAAATAATTGCGAGCGCTCTTTTAGAAATGTTCCCCTCAATAAAAACAGTCTTAAAAAAAGCAGGGTCGCATGAAGGCACGTTTCGAACACAGAAAATGCAGCTGCTTGCAGGGATTGATACCAGAGAAACCTGCCATAAAGAGAGCGGCACAAAATTGTGGTTAGATGTGGAGCAGGTGTATTTCTCCCCAAGACTAAGCACAGAAAGAAAAAGAATTTTTGAGCAGATCAAGAAAGGAGAATCTATTTTAGTGATGTTCTCTGGTTGTGCGCCGTATCCTTGTGTCATAGCAAAAAATACGCAGGCAAAAGAAATAATAGGGGTTGAATTAAATCCAATCGGTCATCAATATGGATTAAAGAATGTTACAGCAAATAAGCTCAAGAATGTGACGTTGTATCAAGGAGATGTTCGTACTGTTGTGCCAAAATTAAATAAAATATTTGACCGTATTCTAATGCCATTGCCAAAATCATCAGAAGAGTTTTTGGATGTGGCGCTTGCAGTGAGCAAGAAAGGAACAATTATCCATTGTTATGATTTCCTGCACGAAGATCATTTTAACGATGCAGTACAAAAGATAGAAAATGCCTGCAAAATTGCAAAAAAGAAGTGCAAAATTCTAGGAATTTTCAAGTGCGGCCAGCATAGTCCAAGAACTTTCAGGATTTGTGTGGATTTTGAGATTGTTAATTAATCCAATTCTTTACCTAAAAGATAAAACAGCGCACCAATTTGCTTGAGAATCACCCAGCCATAAAAAACACGCGCACCAGCAACGTAAACTCGCTGTCCAATAATTATTATTTTTAATTTTAATAATAAATATATAAAGATACAGAAGCGATGCTGGTGCCTGAGTTCCGCGTTGCTGGTTCGTGAGTTATGCAATACTTGCTCTCAGATTTTATATTTTTTTAGCAGTTTCTTTAATGCGGTGAGTAAAGACTTTCTCCAATCTTCTTCTAATTGTGCTTTTATTAGGTTTACTAAAACTTTGTCATTTTCTGTTAACTTTTCTTTCTCAAGAATTTTACACATTCTTAAAATTAAAATATCAGAATCTGTTGATAGAACATATTTTTTCTTTTCATGCGCGCTGACTTTAAGTTTGTGTTTCATTTTATTTTAAAGTGCACACTCAGGAGTTACTTCCGACAATCATTTCCCGAAGGATCAGTTGGTGTTCACGTCATCATTGTGTGCAATATTGGTATTTCTTGCTGTTATTTATACTTTGCCTTGATTCTCCCACATTCACGAACAAGCAAAAGAAATACAGGAACCAGCAACGCCTCTGTATCTTCATATAATTATTTGTTAGAGAATCAAAGACAATTTCAAAGAATAATTCTGAGAAAAAGTATCAAGAATAAAATAATAATGACATGCCTCGCCAAAGCCTTTGTTAGTTCGTGTGGTTGCGTTGCTGGTGCGTGTATTCTTCCTCTACTCCGCAACCTGAACAGTCAAAATAAGATTCTGGTAGGGATCTGTCATTTCTGGATTGGTAACATATGCAATAGACACATCATAAATGTATGTTCCAGGAGCAACAGGATCTCCTTTTGCAGTGAGTGTATTCCCTACATCAATGATGATAGGAAGTACAACTTCCTCCCCGCGTTCAAGAGTGTAAGGAATATAAACATTCTTGCCAAGCCAATTTTGAACAAGTGCATCATCAGTAGGAATAATGCTCCCGCTAAAATCTTTTGCTTCTCGGAATTTAATAGTGACAATAAATGTTTCAGTAGCTCCGCCTAATATATTTCGAAGCCCGAGTGCAGCAACAGAGACATCGCCAGGATGTAAATTCTTGACAAGAGGAGTAGAGAGTTCTGCCCGTTTTGCAGGAGCAAAGCGTTCTTCTAAGAGTGCTCGTTCTGCGTCAGAAAGCGAGTAGTTAACCGATTTTTCAGAAGCAACTGTATCAGTTGTTTGAGAAGTAGATTTTTCAGTTGTGGTTTGAGAAGCAGTGGTTTGTGTTGTTGATGCAGGAGTCTGTGATGGTGCTGGTGTTACACAATCTCCTGCAGAAGCAACTTCACTTCCATCTGCGCAAACATAAACCTTGCCGCTGCCGCATGCTGCAACAAAGAGCAGAAGTAAAAGGACTGAAACGAATAAAATGTTTTGTTTCATAAAGCACACCTCAAATAGTTATTTAATTGTGAATAGAGAAGAGGAAGCACTAGAAGAATATAAAGTATACCTTCTTTAGAGCTGTAAAATCTTCATGTTCGGATATTCCGCAGTAACTTTTTGTTGAACTTTCTTTGGAAGTTCGCTGGGAGTAAGCAGCATTGCAGGTAATTTCTTCAGTTGTGCTGCGACAAATGCAGTGGCAACCTCGCCTTCAGAGCATTTCTTTTTATTCTTTGCTTTGCAAAAATAAAGAATAGAACCGACAGGCGAAGGAATCTCCACAAGACAATCAAGTTCCCCTTTTTTCACCAGAGTAAAATCTGCAAGCCGCATTCCTTTTTTTGTAAAAAATTGAGCAACCTGTTGGGCAAAAGGATCAGCAGGGAGTTGTTTAGTAAGGAGCTGCTGTTGAGGAATGAGAGGGACAACAGAATGAGGTTCCTGCGGCATCTCTTGTTTTTGAGGTTCTTGTTTGGGAAGAACTTTTTTGATTTTTTTCTTCTCAATAGAAGGAGGATGAGGTCCAGAAACAACCTGAACAGCAGGAGAAGGAATAGAAAGAGGAGCTGGAGCAACAACAGAAGGGATTGATTGCACATTTTTTGCAGCATGCAGCGGAATAAGAAGATTTTTGAGCAAAGCATGAACCTCTTCATCAGAAGAAAGATACCATTTCCAGAAAAGGTGAGTGATGCCGTTTGCAGTTACTTCAATGGGTTTTGCGTAATCTTTGATGTTGCGAAGGGAAACGCGAATTAAAGGAGTTTGTTGTTCATCAAGAAGCACTTTCTGCTCTTGCAACAATGCAAATGTCGAGCGATCTTTTTCATTCAAATAGCGGGAAAGTTCCACAAGTTTTTGTTTTTGTTCTGGAGGATAATACACAGGACTTCCTCCAATCTTCACAGTAGAAACAAGAAGTTTTTTGTCGTGGACAAGATCAGAAAGTACAGCTCCCATAATGAAGGTATCGACATGAAACTGCCGAATAAGATCAGAGGGAACAACATATCCTTTTGCCTGCACGAGTTCAAATACTTGGTTCTTGTCTATCATAGAAAAAGAGACAGAAACTGGTTTTATATAGTTTGTGAGCGAAGCGAGCAAACTATGACAAAAATAGATTTTTGAAATAGTTTGCTCTATTCTAATCTACGGCCTCAGCCATCTCGTTTCCCAATAGCTCACGTCTCCTTCTTCATCAACAACAGCAAGAAGAAGTCTTTTTTTCGTGCTGTGCGCAACGCGATTTTTGGAGGAAAATTCATGCCAGGTCATGGTCTCAGATTCATAGACAGGATAGACAACCCATTTTGCGTGATCTTCCCCTGGTTTCACGCCGCGATCATAGACGCGAAAATCTGCGCCAAATTTCAATGCGGTTTTGACAGTATAACCACGAGAACGTAGATCTCGAAACACTGCATATTTTGTCCAGAATTGTTTGTCTTTCTGCTGGCTACGGCGAAGAAGTGCTTCATGAGACATCTCTTTGCTTTTTCCATCCAGAACAACAATCTTCTCATTTTCAAAGAGATAAAGTGCTTCAAAAAAAGAAAGAGCAACACGTTTGTGTTGAAGTGACCCAAAACGACCTTGGTTGAAGAGCTCTCGAGCAAGATCAGTGTCTTGTGTTAAAATAAAATCTCCTGCAATAGTGCAGGGAATTACTTCTGGTTTTGGCATACTGCTGTTATTGAGAGGTAATTAATAAAGCTTGCTTAGAATTCCAGCGGCTTATCCTGCACGTACACAATCCCTTTTTGTAAAGCAATTGCTGCCTTCTGCAATTCAGTGCCTAAATACAATGCGTGAGAAGTGTCAAGAATGCATTTATCCTGCGCAATCTTTCGATAGAGAGCAAATATATCTGTATTAGAAAATTCAGAAAGTCGTTTTCCAAGCGGATCAGTATGAGTGACATAAATAACACCATCATGAGCTCGAATAATTATGTTGCCGCGAGGATCGCCAATGCGAGGAATAAGAAGAGCATTCTGAGAGAGAATATCTTGTGCAAGCGTCCAATTATTTTGATAGAGATGCGCACTGCTGGAAATAATAGTCAAACTCCCGACAGATAAGTTTGTTGCAGCTGCGACATGAAACTGAATTTTGCGAAGCCCGAATGCGTTTCGTGGCCAGGCGTGGAACATGTCATTGCTTCGGAAAAAAGCAGTAAGAAAGAGTTTATCATCCTGCACGAGAAATTCGGTGAGAATAAGACAAGGAGGTTTTTCGCTGGAGCTGTCTTTTTCTAAATCCCAAGTCACAGCAAGCGCGCGTCGGGTATTTTTATTTTTTTGAAGAAGGGAAATGAGTTGTTGAATCTGGTCAATGTTTTTGTTGGCGCGGAGTCGCTCTCCATAAGAATATTCCACTCCTTCAACAGAAGAAGCAGTAAGAACTTGAGGATAATAAGAAAGTAAATCTTCTCGAGTAAATTGGAAATAAGATTCAAGATGAGGTGCGTCTGGATCTTCCTGTTCAATGACAGAAATAATGTTTAAGAGTTCGCGCTGGTCAACGCCGTAATCGCTTTTTTTAATGGTCCCAAACCGAAGAATGAGAGAAAGAATCTCAAGCCATGCAGGACCTATGTGTGAATGTCGAACAAAAAAGCCGCTTTTTTCAGAAGGGTATGTTGCAGGAACAGAGGGTTTTGAGAAAGCAAAATATTCTGGTTCTCCATAGGAAGAGAGCAAAGGGAATTGATGAAGAAGAGGAGGGAGTTGGGAAAAATCCTTGAGTGAACGAAGATCATGAAATTGCACATTGTTTCGAAGTAATTCAAGAGAGGAAAGAGGAATTTCTTTGTCAATGAAAATGTCAGGAAATGAAATGACAGTATGTTGTTCAGCAACACCCTCTTGAAAAAAAGCAGCAAGCACATTTCCTGATCCATTGAGATCAATGCCTACAACAATAAGATGCCTAATCTGTTTATTGGAGAGGAGATTTCGAAGAATGCCGTTAACTCCTTCATCTCGGCTATAAAGCTGTCCGACAAGAGCATACATTTCTGGAGAGAGATGTTGCAGGACAAACTCTTTTTTTGTCCAGAGGGTGACAATGGCGACAGAAGAGTGAGGATTGCCAACTATCACAAGATCAGAAAAGCATACTGGCCATTTTTCCATTGAGAAACTCCCCCGCAAAAAAAGAGAATGCTGAAAACTTTAAGAAGTTTGTGAATTGAGAAGAACTAAGAAAAACGGCCATAAATATCAATGCTGTACAACACAGTGGAAAGTTCTGCCTCTTTCACAAAGCTGTCAGAGGAAAAAGAAACAAGTCCTTGATTGACAGCATCAGGTAATGTTATGTCTCCCTGCTGAAGTTTGACAAGGGTATCATACGTTGTTTCAATGCTGAGAGTAGGGTTCTCCTGTGTTCCTGATTCGAGTTCGACGAGTTCTCCTTTTTCAAGAACAGCGTAGAGGTGAGCGTCGAGATCAGAGATATAAATATTCACTACTTCTTCACCAAAGAAAGTAAAAACAAGGTCTGGAAGACCTGCGCGTTTTGCGTTGTACATCTCTTTATATTGAGAAAGAAGATCATCGCTCAATACTTCATCCGCAGTGACTGCGCCAGTAATGCCGGTTGCGTGATTTGCGAGTGCTATTCCAATAATTGCAATGAGGAAAACTGCGATAATTTCGAGTGTTTTGATATGGGATGCTTTTCTAGCAGCTTTATTTTTAGCCATACGGCATTTTTAGAAATCCATCTATATATAGTTTTGCATCTATTATGAGAGAGAAAGGAATGCAATAGAAAAGTATTATATACAATAAATAGAAACTCTGGATGATGGAACTCGTCTTTTTAGGAACTGCTGCAATGATCCCCACAAAGGAAAGAAACCATAGTGCGCTCCTCATAAAATACAATGGAGAAGGGATTTTGGTGGACTGCGGCGAAGGCACGCAGCGCCAGTTTAAGATTGCAGAAGAAACAGCAACAAGAATAACAAAAATCTTGATTAGCCATTGGCATGGAGATCATGTCCTTGGATTGCCAGGGCTTTTGCAAACATTAAGTGCGTCAGAGTATACAAGCAAGGAAAACACGTTGGAAATATATGGACCAAAAGGAGTGAAGAAACAACTAGAATTGATGCTGCAGGCATTTCCGTTCGACAATAAATTAAAAATGAGTGTGAAAGAAATAAGCAGCGGGATCTTTGTCAGCACAGAAGACTATGAAATAGAAGCATATCCGCTTGACCACTCATTACCAACAATAGGGTTTGTGTTTAGGGAAAAGGACAAGCGGCGTATTGATATGACAAAAATAAAAAAGATAGGAATTCCAGAAGGACCATTATTGGGAAATCTGCAGCAGAATAAAGCAGTGGTTTGGAAAAACAAAAAAGTCCAGCCAAAAGACGCGACGTATGTTGTGCAAGGAAAAAAAATAGGAATTATCGCGGATACAGGACAGTGCAAGGCCTGCTTGGATATTGCAGAAGAAGCGGATTGTTTGATTTGCGAAGCAACATATATGGAAAAAGAAGCAGCAAAAGCAGAGCAGTACAAACATCTGACAATAAAGCAGGCAGCGCTGATTGCGCACACCTCAAATGTCAAAAAATTAATTTTAACGCATTTCTCGCAGAGATATAAAGATTTAAGTGAACAGCAGGAAGAAGCAAAAAGTGTGTTCCCAACAGTGACGCTTGCCTATGATGGGATGAAAGTGACCATATAGTTCTTTATTTTCTCACGAATTTACAAAACAAAGCACGAACAAGACGAAGCAATACACGCACCAGCAACGCAAACTCGTTGTCCAATATTTATTATTTTTTAAAATTTTAAATAATTACATGAAGAAACAGTAGCGTTGCTAATTCGTGTGTGGTTTTTTCTTCTTAGCATATTGTTTAAGAATAAGAACTACCGTGCAGCAAGCTTAATATCCCCTGCCTTGACCGTTTTTCTTCCTGCGTGTGCAGCAAACCGGACAGCGTGTTCGCCAAGAATAAGGGCTTTTTCTTCAAGCGCTTTTTTGAGTGCGTCTTTTGCGTTATCGCTCACCCGTTCTGCGCCGGCACGTTTCATGAGTTGTTCAATTGCAGCAACAGGAAAATATTTTTTTGCCATAACAGGGAAAAATTCTTTGAAATATTTAAAATATAGCTTTTTCTAAATTTTTGTATGGTGAAATCAAAAAACAAAGACAAAAATTATATAGGCTCACCATATAAAAATTTATATGAGTCTCAAAAGCAAAGGAATCTCCTACGAGAGAGAATTAATTCATATGTTTTGGAAAACAGGAGAATGGGCTGCGATGCGTGTTGCGGGATCTGGAAGCATCAAATATCCCTCAGCAGATATTCTTGCAGGAAATGCGCTCAGAAAATTAGCGATTGAGTGTAAGAGTTCAAAGAGTGAGTCTGTCTACATTCCAAAAGATGAGGTTGATCAGTTGCAGCAATTTGCGAGTAAATTTGGCGCAGAGCCTTGGATTGCAGTGCGGTTTCATGGAATGCTTTGGCATTTTGTGAGTATGGATAATTTAGAATTTACAGAAAGCAGTGCAGTGATAAACACAGAGAATATCAAGAATAAAGGATTATTGTTCAATGAAGTGATTGGGAAGTTTGAATAAAAACAGCCCCTACTTCCCCATCCAGCTATATTTCTTTTTCACAGTTTTCAAAAACGTGAGTGGGGTCAAAACGCCAAGTTCAGAAATAATAGCAGAAACATGAGGTAAAATAATTGGTTCAAATGCAGGATCTTCTATAGTAATACCGCGAGAACTACCTTTCCAAATTTCAGATGCAGATCGTTCTTCCACAACTTCTTTATGTCGTTTTGTTGCGTACGGATCAAATTTCCAGCTATTCGTGCAAACATAAAGAGGAATTTTTCGAGTATGCAATAATTCTGCAAACATGCCGCTTCCTACTTTGTTATAAACAGCATCATACGTGATGGCATCGCTTCCAAGCAGACAAAGATGTGCGTCTTTCATGGCAAGACGTCCGGCGCTGTCCACATAGTGCACAACAGGAATGCCCGCAGCTGCAAGTTCAGTTGCAGTCCGACGACCCTGATACAAAGGACGTGTTTCTGTATTATGCACCACAAATTTTTTCCCTTGTTTTTTTGCTGCGATGAGAACATGCACAACAGTGGAACTGTGGCAATGAGTATAGACGATCGACCCATGCCTAATCTTCGCAGAGCCAAATTTGGAAATAAAAGCGTCAGAAGCATCAAAATAAAAAAGAACTTCGCGAATTCGGTCTTGAATCCCTTGATAAAAGTCATGATCGTCTGTATACGAATGAATATTGTGAAACACATACGCAAGTGCATTCCGCAAGCATGGCTCTGTTGGTCGTGCAGCAACAAGCTGGTCGCGTGCATGATAAAGTTCTGCGAGAAGCGCCTCACGGGTCACACTATGTGATCCTTTCAGAATAAGAAGAAGTGCTTCAACACCTTCACGGGCAACACCTTCTGCGCCTTGAATATGAAGGGTTTTGATTGCAGTTACAACGTCATGAAATTGCATGTGGTGACACCTGAATAAAAATAAAATTTAAAAATGAGATAAAAAAGAATAAAGAAGCGAAGAAATAAATTATCTCCTTCTCTTTCCTTTAGCTTTTGGTCCTTTCGCGCCAAGTTTTTTCTCGATGAATGATTCTTCGCGTTCAATCTTCATTTCTTCAGAAACAATGCGTCGCGCGATCTTTTCAATGTTTAAATCTACACGCGCGATGCGTCGTTCAAGTAAAACAAGAATACGCAAACTATAGACTATTGCTGCAAGCGTTCCAACAATAATTGCAAGAATAATGACTTCCAATGAAATTCCTTCAGTTACCATGATGACACCTCTTTGTCAAAAACCCACCGATAAGTATTTTTTAAAGAATAGGTATATAAAAAGCTTTCTTTTTTACTCACAAAAGGTAACGAAAAAGAGAAGGAAGAAACAGTAGATCGGACTGAAATCAAAGTATCGTCGTAAACTATATTTCTACAATTTTTGATCAAAAAATAACAACAACAATGGTTATGAAAATCTATAAGATTTTCAAACTCCTAAAAATGCCAAAACATTTTTATGAGCACA
>JACRKI010000115.1 GCA_016215305.1 Candidatus Woesearchaeota archaeon
AGAGAAAATAACCCTGCCATACAAACTAGCCATAAAGCGGACAATCGAATTGTTGGGTATCCAGCATACAAGTGTGAACAACGAATTTATTTTATTGGAAAAAGATTATGCAATGGCATTCCTGTATACCCTAAACATTGTACAATATGAAGATGCCCAAGTACTGGAACAAAAATATAATAAAGATAAAACAATATTGGAAAACATAAATTCATGGTGCCAGATCCAGATACGAAATAAAGCCGGAATTACTATTGGATCAAGAATGGGCAGACCGGAAAAAGCAAAAATACGCGAGTTAACAGGATCTCCGCATATCCTTTTTCCGATTGGAAATGAAGGCGGCCGCTTGCGGAGCTTTCAAGCGGCAATAGAAGCAAAGAAAGTAACAGCTGATTTTCCATTATATTCTTGCGAAATCTGTAACAGAGAAACAGTGTTCAGTGTCTGTCAAAAATGCAGAAGTCCGGGAAAACAAATTTTCTTCTGCGTGGTGTGTGGAAAAATGCCCGCGAAAGAATGTCCGCATCATGGAGCAGGGAGGTCATATAAAAAACAGGAAATTCCTATACACACGGATTTTGCAGAGTGTCTAAAATATGTGGGTATTCCCAATCCTCCGAGTTTAATTAAGGGAATTAAAGGAACAAGCAATGAAGATCACATTATAGAATATTTGGGAAAGGGGATTCTCAGGGCAAAGCATAGCATTTACGTCAATAAGGATGGAACAATTAGGTACGATATGAGTGAATTGCCACTAACACACTTTAAACCCATAGAAATAGGAACCTCTGTAGAAAAATTAAAGATACTTGGGTATGAAACAGATGTCTATGGTGAGCCTCTTCAGAGTGCAGAACAAGTGTGTGAGCTCTTTCCGCAGGATATTATTTTGCCTGCAGCAACAGATGCATTGGATGAACCATGTGATGCTATCTTGTATAGAACTACAGGGTTTATTGATGAGTTATTGGAGCGAGTCTACAAACTTCCTGCATTTTACAACTTGAAAGCAAAACAGGATATTGTTGGGCATTTGACTATTTGTCTTGCCCCCCACATTTCTGCAGGAATGGTGGGAAGAATTATTGGGTTTTCAAAAACACAGGGTTTTTTTGCCCATCCGTTGTTTCATGCAGCACTGAGAAGAGACTGCGATGGGGATGAAGCAAGCGTGAGTTTATTATTAGATGGTCTCCTGAACTTCTCACGAAGGTATCTTCCTGCAAGAATTGGTGCGCGAACAATGGATGCGCCGCTTGTTTTAACTTCAAAATTAATTCCGACAGAAGTAGATGACCAAGCACTCGGTTTGGATGTTGTTTCAGAGTATCCTCTTGAATTATATGAGGCGGCAGAAGAATATAAACCAACAAAAGAAGTAAAAATACAGCAAATTAGGCATAGAATAAATACACCTGCACAATATGAAGGGATGGGGTTTACGCATGATACATCAAACATTAATTTAGGGGTGAGTTGTTCTGCATACAAAGAGCTTCCGTCTATGGAAGAAAAACTCAATGGGCAGATGGCGCTTGCAGTAAAGATACGTGCAGTGAATGAGAGTGAGGTTGCGCGATTTGTCATTGAAAAACATTTTTTAAAAGATACAAAAGGAAATTTGAGGAAATTTTCGCAGCAGAAGTTCCGCTGTGTCAAGTGTAATGAATCCTATCGTCGTCCGCCTCTTCTCGGGAAGTGTTTGAAGTGCGGTGGCAGAATTATTTTCACGATTTCAGAAGGATCTGTGATAAAATATTTGCAGTTAAGTCTTGATCTTGCGGAAAAATATAATATTTCTCCATACTTAAAACAAACATTGGATCTTCTGCAAAGAAGAATAGATTGTGAGTTTGGCGTTGAAAAAGAAAAACAAGAAGGGTTGGGGAAATGGTTTGAGGAGAAGAAGTGAATTACAAAAGCATTGCTTTTGAAATAAGCTTGGGTAGAACTCGCTGCTTAAGGTATTTCTAATGCAAAGCATTAGTAATCCTTTGAGCAGAACCCAAAGTATCTTCATACAATTACTTATTGTAAGAATTATATTCTAAAAAATATTCAAATTTGAAATCGAAAACATAACTAATAATTACTTGCCTCGCCAAAACTTTTTCTGGTTCGTGTATTTTATTCTATCAAAGAAATGGCTTTAATTTCTCAAGCAGAAGTTCAAATGTATCATAACCAGCTTTTGCATTAAAATGTCCTGCATCGTGAAGCTGTACAAGATCAATCTGAAGTTCTTTTGCAATTAGTTGTCCATTCGCAAGACAGATGAACGGATCATCTTCTGAGTGAAAAACAAGAAAGTGAGAAGCGCTTTGTCTAATTTTATTCCACTCAAATGGTTTTTCAACAAAAGGACGATCAATGTCATAGTATTTTATTGGTTTGACTCCTGCAGATGCTGCAACAAAAACAGCTGCTTTTATTTTCTTGTGTATTTTTTCTAAAACACGAAGAAGAAATGCGCCACCGCAGCTATGCCCAATAAGGATAGTATTTTTGTTGAGATATTTTTCATATTGTTTGAGAACAAGAAACCAATGTTAGGGTGTTTGATTTTGTGGTGTTGGAAACTGAGGAACAAATACTTCATATCCGTACAGTTTTAATTTTTCTTTTAACCACGGAAACCAGTTCTCTTGAGGATGTCCATCTGTTCCATGAACAATAATTGCGTATTTCATAATTCACTCCAACAGCTTAACTCTTCCTGGTCGTATTTCAAAAACCTCTCCCAGTTCAAGAAGATG
Organism: Candidatus Woesearchaeota archaeon; assembly: GCA_016215305.1. Lineage (GTDB taxonomy): Archaea > Nanobdellota > Nanobdellia > Woesearchaeales > DSVV01 > JACRPI01. The sequence continues at coordinate 2,763 of JACRKI010000115.1, forward strand.
CTGCAATAATTTCTCACTCTCAGAACCTTCTTGTTGGAGAATCTCCTCAATAGCTGCGCCATCCCCAGTATCCAATTTCTTAATCAATGCAACAAGTTTGTCAAATGGAGAAGCAGGGACAGTGTCATCCGCGTCAACAGCAATATCTTCGACAACTTCCTGCGCAACAACATCAGTTCCTACTTCTTCAGGATTCGAATCTCCTATTCCTTCTCCATTGCATTTCTCCAGAAGCAATTTATGGAGGGTGATAAATTTCTTGTCAGTTATTTTTTTCATAATTTCCGGAATAAGATAGACTTGTTCATTAAAAGAACGAACCTTTCCGATAATGCGCAATATATCTCCCAATTGAACACCGTGAAAAAACTGTGTATTCTCAAAACTTCGCGCGAGTATTTTGCCGCTTCCATCATCAACAGTGACTTCACTGTTTCCTAGGTCAGAAAGCGCAACAACAACGCCAATCAAATGAACGCGACTGACATGTTTTCCTGATTTTGTTTTGACGTAACTTGGCTGCATTTGTGCTTCAGGTTTGATAAAACTTCCAGAAGTAAGTGCTGCAATAGAAGTAATGTATGCAGTTTGTCGTTCAATGCTTGTGGTCGTTAGCATATTTCTCCCTTAAATTCTGGAAATGTGTCCTTTTCGCGGTTCAAAAATATCGCCGCTTCGTTTGAGTTTCTCAATGGATTCTAAAACTTTTTCTTCTGTCAACCCTTTTTCAAGTGCTATTTTAATAACTTCTTCTGTGGGAATCATTTTATTGCCTAATTTTTGTTCAAGTTCATGGATTATTTCTCGCACGCCGACAATCTTTGCCCGTTCAGAGGTAGTAATACCTGTACTGATTCTATCAATATCGATTTTTCCTGTTTCTGGATCCAACCCAATTTGCTCTAAACAATAATGAAGAAGATTAATTGCATTGCGGGCGTCTTTTCTTGTAATCTTCTCTGCGAGCCGCACCTTTGCGCAGGCTTCTGAAAGCCGCACAAGTGCTTCAAGTTGTCGAGGAGAAATAGGAATGGATTGCATTCCTTTTTCTTCTGAATTTCCAGAAGAGCGCATCTTAACATAATATTCTTTCAGTTCTTCCAGTGCTTCATCGCTGAGTCGTGGCATAATTTTTTGTCGTGCATAAATAAGATATTTTCTAAGCATGTCTGTTCCAATCTCTACTTCCTCTGTGACATGTTTTTTATGAAGGCTGAGGATAAAATGCGCAAGTTTCTCATCTTTTTCTTTGTCAGGCAAATCTTTGATGCTGAAAATAAGGTCAAATCTGTTAATAAGTGCTGGGGGCATATCAATCTGTTTTGCAATGGGTTCATACGGATCAAAACGACCTAATTTTGGGTTTGCTGCAGCGAGAACAGTGGTTTCGCAGCGGAGTGTTGCCTGGATGTTTGCTTTGGAAATAGAAACTGTATTATGAAGAATCATATTTTGTGAGATAAAAGTATGAATTGGTTCTATAGTAATATCATATGTCCACTGTTGATTTTTATTTTCTATTCTTCCTATTTTGCGTACTCGTTCAAATCCAATGTCTCCAAAAGCAAGCGAATGTAAATTTTGAATTACATCTTTGACAGTTCTTGGGATATATTCTTTTTCTAAATATTGTTTGACAACTGCCTTTTTTCTCTCACTGACAAAATTAATTGAATAAGAAAAGCGAAGAATGTTTTCATAGCCGGTAATGGATACTTTGTAGGAATCTTTGTGTTCAGTGAGGTTGCTTCTAATCCCGAAGCGCAGCAGAAGATCCTGCACCTGCTCACACATTCTTTTGCTGTTTGAGGCATATCCTACTCGAATTGTTCTTGTTTTTTTGGAAACATGTCCATCACCTTCAAACATACAGGAGAGCATTGCTGCAATATTTTCTTTCGTTCCTTTCATGCAAAGTTGAGGAATTTCTTTTTTTGCAGCAGGTTGAAGTATTTCAGGCACTGTTTGGTCTAAAAATTTTGTAAGCTCTGTGGAAACATATCGTGCCATCCACCAATTTTCTCCGGTTTTTTTTGTTTTTTGAAGGTATGGTTCGAGATTGAAAAATAATACCATGGCTGTTTTGAAGTCAGCAATGAGTTTTTCATCATTATTTGTAAAATTAATCCCAATCATTTTTCCTCTATTTATTTCTTTTGAGCCTTCCGAAAGCATATATCCAATAATCTTAAAGAAATTTTTATCATTATGCGTAGGTACTGCAATATGTTGAGAAGCTCGTTCGTTGTAGATTTCAGTAGGACTAACCGCTAATTGTTGTTCCTCTCCTCCAATTGGAGACAAAAGAGGGACAGGTATCCAATCCTTCTCTGTGAGTTGGTCTGCTCGCTTTGTCAAAATTTTTGCATTTTCTATGCAATACACAGGATGTTCAGGAGTCACCACAATACTTCTTCCGTTTCCAGAAGTAATTTCAATAAAATAAGAAGGAGCAATATGTTTGCTTATTCTATCAATTTTTCCTTCTTTTATATTTGTCCAATCAGTAGTGAGAATATTTTTTTCAAAGCAATCTAATTGTAGGATCATGCAATCTTTTCCGTTGATAATTTTTTCAGGGTGTTTCTTGAAAGTATCCTCAACAAAATCCCCTATTTTCATTTCACTGCCATCTGCGAATTGAAAAAGAGTATCATGATGAAAACTTTGCTGTTCAAGTCCTTCGTGCATAGCTGATCGATCATCATCAGTCATTTTATCCATTTCATCAATCATGAGAATACCTTTGTTGGCAAGCACCATTGCTCCAGCTTCTAAACTCCAGCCAGATAAAAATTCATCTTTTACGACTGCTGCGGTGTTATGGACCAACACCCCATCAACCACAAAATTATGTGCATCTTGGACAGTAAGATCATAAACATATTTATAGAGGGGTTTCTTTCTTTGTATCTCTTTTATTCTTTCCCAGAATATGTCTGCTTTCGCTATTTTCTTGACTTCTTTTTCTTCTTCTGTTGTTATTTTCATTTTATTAAGTATTTCTTGTATTGCAAATCTTGAGAGATTCTTTCTCCACTTATATCTTTTGAGAGAGAGATTTTTCTTAAGGAATATTTGTTTAAGTCTCTGAGGAAGAGTAGGTATGATATCCAAATTTGTATTCTTTTTGATTTGTTTTTTATGAAGCACAGAAAGTTTTTTCTTTTTTTCTGGATGTCGTAAAGGAATTTGTTCTGCAAACTTTTTTATTTCCTCAATTCCTCTAATCTCTAAAATCCACTTGTCATATTTCCCTTTAATCTTTCCAGTGCTTGGTTTTCTTTTTCTAATCTGCGCGCGGATATGAAATCGAAGTAATACTAGTTGAAGTTGCCTTGCTAATGTTTCTGAACAAGTAGTAAGATCAATGACATCTGAACCTTTTGTTTTTCGTATGACAACAGAACCATCAGTATCGTAAAGCCCTGCAATGTAGTGAGCAAGAAGACTGTTTGAAAAATGGAGAAGGGTCTCTGAAACATAAATTTTATGTGATTTTGGAGATTCTGGAATTCCTAAGGAAAACAAAATCTGCGCGAGTATTTTAGAATGTGTTCTTGTTGCAGTTGGTCGTTTGGAATTTCCTTTTCGCACATCAAAATGAAGAGCAAACTGTTTCTCTAGTACTTGTTTGAAATAAGCATGAAGCATAGGATTATTATTGGAGAGTCTAATGCTATACGTTTTACCGGATTTTCGAATATCTCCGTCTCCTGCGATGAGTGCTGCTGCATAGAGGAAATCCCCATCAAGGACATGTGGAATTTTGTGTTTCTTGCCATTGTAAAGACTTACTGTCTTTGCTTCATGTTTCCAGGGGATGTTCAGATCTTCCGCGAGTTTTTTGAGACTCAGAAGTTTTATGTTTCCTCTTGCTTTTTTATTTACCCAATGAAAGTAAAGATTGTTTTCAGGAACCTGAAGTTTTTTTGCAGCAATACGAAGATTTCCATACTTCTCTTTTAATTTTTTTGTCAGCAGAGAAACAAATTCTTTCACATCATGGATAACAGGGTTTGCAGATATTAAATCAATTGTTTCTTGTCTGGTTATGTTTCCTCCTAACAATATCCGGGGGGTTGCAATATAATCAGCTTCTTGGATATCCATGCTTTTCTTCCAAAGAGGAGCGCCGTTTTTTATGGTAAGAAGTTGCGTGTTTCCTGTAACCTCAATTTTTTTTCCGCTGGAAAGGGTTATTTCATAAACGATTTCTGGCGCTTTTAATTTCCAAAGTGCTTCAGGAGCAAGCGATCTAATTTTAAGATTCTGAGTAAGGCTTTGGATTTTAATGTCTCTTATATCTCCCTGTTTCCAAACATCTTCCTGTATTTCCTGTGGATTTTTTAGTCTTGGCTCAATGATCCTTTCTATTGTTTCTATCCCGCCTGGATTTGTCATAAGCAAACTATGTGGAGAAACACAAAGGCCGGCCCCAGAAACTCCTTTTCCGGAAACAAATCGCGCTTTCGGTGCAACAACTGCTGCGCGTTTCAGAAGCTGGGAATTATGAATAAAAATTCCATTTCCAATAAAATTATGTATTCCTTCTACCTCAATATCATAAATAAAATCAGTCTTCTGATCGTATTTTTCTATGGAAACAATTTCATCCCAGTAAATGTCTGCTTCTGCAAGTAATGCAAGATTGTTGAGAGTTCGTAATAACTTTTCATCGTCTAGAATATTGTAAACTTTTTGTTTGAAAATAGTATAATCAAAATTCTCTTGTTTTTTTATCTTATTCATTTCATATTGAGAAACAAGCCCTTGCGAACAGTTGACAAACTCGCCGAATTCTTCTTGGCTTGCATGAAACGTTGCTCTATTGTGAAGGACACTATTCTTTTCAGGATTTTGCATGAGTAAAAGCAGGGCAGCAACTCTTTTTTTGAGAGCCGCTACTATAAAATTGAGCGTTTCTCGAGATGGATTCCTATCGCCGCGTTCAAGATGTTGGTATGTTGTTCTCGGAATTCCCATCTGAAATTGAGTAAGTTGAAGTTTTTCTCTTACTTCTTGAAGAATAAAAGAGAGGTGCGGAACAATATCGACATTTGTGTTTTCATCTCTTCTTATCGTCTGTTCAAGAGATGTTTTTTTCCGCTGGGTCATAAACCCAATTTCTTCATTGAAAATTCGTGCATTCTTCCCATAACAAATAAGCTTCCAATAGGTTCTTTTGGTCTTCTTAATGGTATTTGCTGCATATTTTTCTACTGACTTTATTCTACTGACTATTCCAAAACGTAAGAGTAAGATGTCAAGCTGTTCGATCATCTCTTTACTCGCCAAGGTAATTCCGATGCCATGATTTTTTTCAACATACCCATCACACTCGAAAAATGCAGAGAGAAATGAAGAAACAACATAATCAGGAGATTTCATAATAAAATCAGGAATTTGTTTTGTAAATGAATTTCCAAAGATGGATGGACTCTCCTTGTACAATTGTTCCATTATTTCTTTTCCTTGAAGAACAAGTTTTTTCGCTTCAGAATATTTTTTTGAATAGAAATGCGGTTTCTTCCCAAAATAAGTATAAGCAAGGAACGCAAAATCATCAAGAAGTTTTTTTTCTGTGTTGACAAATTCAATACAATATCTTTTTTTCTCAGGGGAATAAATGCAATAACTTTCAGAAAGAGCATATGCAAAAAATCGTGCAATTTCAGCATTTATCTTTTGTTGTCTTCCGGAAATTTTAATTTTTTGCTCTGTTGTTATGGGATTTACTGTCCTTGGGAATGCCAGATAATCTCCTGCCTTAATCTCCTTTGTTTTCTTTACTTGTATGGCTCCCGGGACACAAATAAACAAGGGATTTGTAGCTGTCCCTATTATTTCCTTTCCTGTTCTTGTTTTTATTTTATAGAGCTGTTCAGGTTTTCGCTTCCAGAGACGAACAATTGGCATTTTTCTCTGCTTTCCAATCTCATCAATACCAATAGAAGATTGTCCAATATATTGGCACTCTTCTTTGTTTCCGACAAAATTTTTATCAATAAACTCTCCTATTTTTTTATATGATCCATCTGCAAAAAGAATTTTTGTGTCGCGGTGAACTGTTTTTCCCGCGCCCGGATCACCTATTAATAAAATGTGAATGTCTCCTCTGCTCATGACTCCGTCATCGCGGAGTTTTTTCACGCCACCAACAAACTGAAGAATCAATGCTTCTTTGATTCTGTTATGACCATAAATTCCTGGAGCGAGTGCAGCCGCAAGTTTTTGTGAAATTTTTGGATCTGCCGCAAGTTTTTTTATTTCTTCTTCTTCTTCTGGGGAAACCTGAATAAGAGAATAATCATCTTCAAGAGGAATGATATTATTTGCTTCCAAAAGCAGGTCATATTTTATGGATTGGCCGCCGCTGCGCAAAATAATGGGAATCTCCTTCAGAATGCCGACAATCTGAATAGAAGTGCCGGGATTTGTTCTTTTGTCAGACATCGGGCTGACAAGATCTTGCTTGAGAAGCACGTTGATGCGCTTTGGTTGCGCGCCTCCTTCAAGGTCTTTCGTTGCTTCTTCAAGAACAATTCCCTGCACGTCGATAAGTTCTTTGCTGAGTAGCCTAAATTTTCCTTTTCTGCCGCAGCCGCATCTGCTGGGTTCTTTAAATTTAGTGTCAAGCTGAAGCACGTTCATGACGTTTCCGCAGCTTGGGCACTCAAATCGTGCAGAGGTAACTTGCGGCCGAACATCTGATTTTTGCCGGATAGTTCCATCTACCACGAGAAATTTGTTGAGATGTTCACTTCTAATATTCCTGACAAATATTTTATGTTTTTCAGGAAGATTATGAAAACGAAGATGGAATTGTTTGACTTCTTTGGGAAGATCAAAATTGGTGATGCTGAGTTCGCATGCTTTAATCACTTCTTCAGGTTGGTCAAGAAGGAGTTCTGCGAGTTCAGGGGAGTGTTTGCTGAGCGCAATAAAATCAACAGGAAAGAAATTATCTCCTTTTCTCACTGCCTCTAAAAGGTCTGCGAGGTAATGAATTTCAAGAAATTGTTGAAATACCTGAATTTGTTCAGTAACTTCCATGGCACACCTCCCTGCAAAAAGAGTATTTTGTGCTCTTATATGTTTTTTGTTTGACAAGATTTAAAAAGAAACTGAACATTCTGAGGACTATGGCGGAAAGTTATGAGCAGTTAGTGGAGAAAGCGTACAAGATTCTTCCTGAAACTATAGTGGAGGAAGAGCGCTTTGTCGTGCCAAAGGTAAAGGGGCATATACAGGGGAATAGTACTGTTCTCAGTAATTTTATGCAGATTGCGGATACAATAGGCAGAAAGCCGCAGCATTTGCTCAAATATATTCTCAAAGAATTGGCAACACCCGGAGAGTTGCGGAAAAATGGGGTTATTATCGGCACAAAAATGGCTGCTGCGAGAATCAATGAAAAGATTGAGAAATATGTGGAAGAGTTTGTGTTGTGTCGGGAATGTCACAAGCCGGATACAAAATTGTTAAAAGAAGGAAATTTTGTTTTTATGAAATGTATGGCGTGCGGTGCAAGACACAGTGTGAATGCAAAAATCTAGTTCTAAACAAAAAACAGAGGAGTAATATACACTTCCACCACTGCCGCAACAAATAGCACCACAAGGGAAATAATCATAAGTCCTGCGGAATCAAGAAGCACCTTATCAAATTTAGGTGTGCCAAAATTATGTCTGACCACAGAAATAGAAATAATTCCTCCAGCTAATCCTGCAATGAAATAGGCAAGGATTTCGAAAACACCATGGGTCGCATAGCGCAAGACTCCAAGGGAGATCGCTTGGAAATAGCTGGACATCGTGGTGTATCCTAAAACCTCGGTGACAGTTCCAAGTTGCGATCGGATAAAATCACCGAGCGCAACGCCGATGACAGTTGCGTTCCAGACAAGAATAAAAATTGCGCCGACGCCATACACAAATGCGAAGATAATGCAGAAGATAAGGACTTTCAGGTTATTAAGGAAAATAAGAGGCAGCGCGTCAGGGTTAATAACGTTCCCTGCAACGCGGCTATTGACATCAGTGATTGCTTGTGTTTGAACAGTAAAGAGGCTTATCAATTTAGTTTCTGGTGCAAAAATATAAACTACTGCGCATGCAAATACAATTCCTGCAAAGAGAAACATGTAAAGTGATAATGCCTTTGCATGTTCTTTCAGCAAATATGTTTCCGCATAATCAAGCTCATCTTTTTTCTCTTCGAGTCGCATGGTGTTGAAGACAATGGGAATGGATGCCATGACAATGAGAAAAACCATGACGAGAGAAGATTGTCCTTCAAAGACCCAGACGCTGAATCCAATGCCAACAAGAGAAAAAAGAATGCCGAGAAAAAACATTTGCCACGGCCGTTCTTCTGCGCCCATTGGCGTGATGAGAGATTCTAAAACCATGCGTTTGTTTTTGTGTTGACATTATATAAATGTTTTGATAAGATGACATTGTCATCTCTTCGTCAGAAGCGTTTTTGCCCTGTA
>JACRKI010000001.1 GCA_016215305.1 Candidatus Woesearchaeota archaeon
ACAAAGAGAGAAAATGCAATATATTTTTGTGAAGAGGTTATTTTCTCATATGGAGTAAAGTTAAAAAACAAAAGAATTCCTAAAAGAACAAGAAGCGCATCAACAACATAAAAGGGAAAGGAAACAACAGTTGGAATTATTCTTCCAATAACAAGATTGAAGGGAAGAAGGAGAAGTATTGCAATAAGAAGTGCTTGTTGTATTCTTTCTGATGTCTTGCTCATATATATTATTTTCTGCAGCAAACTTTATAACGGTTTCTTTATTTTCCCTTCAGATGGAAAAGATCCACATCCAATCCCACGGCTGCTCAAACAATTTCCATGAAGGAGAAGTCATGGCAGGCTTGCTCGAAGAAGCAGGCTACAAAATAACAAAAGATCCTTACGAAGCAGAAATAATCATTCTCAATTTGTGCACGGTCAAAGGAGATCATCAGGCAATCAAAACACTCAAAGAAACAACAAAGCAGTACACTGCAAAAATTATTGCAGCAGGATGTATTCTGGAAAGCACAAAAAAAGTATTGCGAGAGTACAATCCTTCACTCTCCTTGCTCAACACGCACAACATCAATAACATCGCCAAAATTGTCGAAGCTGTCATCGAGGGCGATGTGATTGAATCATTGGAAAAAAACAAAATAGTGAAAATCAATCTTCCAAAAATCAGAATCAACCCGATCATAAACATTGTTCCTGTAGGGAATGGATGCACCTCCGCGTGCACCTATTGTTCTGTCAAGCTCATCAAAGGATACATGCAATCTTATTCAGTAGAGCAAATCGTTGAAGAAGTGAAGCGAAGCATTCAGGAAGGCGCAAAGGAAATTTATTTGACAGGTCAGGATACAGGAGCGTATGGGATTGATTGGAAAAAGGAAAATGTGAAAACAGAAAGAGCAGAAGAGAAAGAACAATTAAAGCAAATAACACAAATACCGCCGCAAGCAGCAGAATTGCCAGAATTGCTCGAAGCATTAACAAAAATTCCTGGTGAGTTTATGATTCGTGTGGGAATGACATCTCCAAATCATGTCTATCGGCATCTTGATCGTTTGATTGCAGTCTATCATCATCCAAAAATCTACAAATTTTTGCATATTCCTGTGCAGTCAGGAAGCAACAAAGTGCTGCAAGATATGAAGCGGCCATATACAGTGGAGCAGTATAAAGAGTGCATTGCAAAATTCAAAAAAGCATTTCCAGATATCACGATTGCAACTGATATAATTGTCGGATTCCCTGAAGAAACAGAAGAAGAGTTTGAAGAAACAATAAAGCTGTTAGAAGAAACGCAGACAGATGCGATTAACATGTCGCGGTTTTCGAAGAGACCAGGAACGCTTGCAGCGAAAATGAAGCAAGTTCCGACAAATATAGTCAAAGAAAGATCAAAGAGATTGAAAGTTGTCGAGCAGAAAATTATTTCAGCAAGGAATGCGCTGTGGAATGGCTGGGCAGGAACAGTGCTTGTGGATGAGTATGGGAAGAACAAGACAATGATTGGCAGAAATTATGCCTACAAACAAGTGCTGCTCAAAGGAAAATATAATCTTGGAGAAACAGTTGATGTGACGATAGAGGAAACAGGAACCTATGATTTGCGCGCGTTCAAGAAAGAGCAATTAACTTCTCAAGAAGAAAATGCGCAGTTGATTCAGATTAGAACGTAAACGCACGAACAGAAAAACAAAATACACGAACAGACAGAAGCAAACCAGATGGCATGTAATTATTATCTTTTTGATATTTTTTGTCAAACAAATTTTCAGAGAATAATTCATAAGAAAATAAATAAAAATTACATGCCTCGTCAGAGCGTTGTGGGTTCGTGTAAATGTAGCTATGCAAATCCAAGCACCGAAACAATTAAATAAGAGAATGTTCTTAAAATAATATAGGTGATATATTATGGCCGCAAAAAAGAAAGCAAAAAAATCAGCAAAGAAAGCAACCAAAAAAACAGCAAAGAAAGCGCACAAGTGTGAATTCTGTTAATCCTTTTCGAAATCTTTATTAACCATGTTTTTTTATCTTTTCTATGATTAAATGCAGTATGATGAAAAAAACAAAATGCGCCTTTCTTTGTATACTTGTATTCTTCTTGTTAATAAGTTCCTGTGCTGAAAAATATGCTTCTCCTGAGTCTGAAAAGCGGCAGATTGGAAAAAACAATATTCTGCCAGAGGATAATCAGAAATTTCATTATATTGAAGAGTTTAAACAATATACAGTAGATGAGAATGGTGATAGGGATTATGTGTGCAATGTCCCGAATGACATTCCACTTCTCTTGGAAGGCAGGATTCATACTGTTTGGAGCGCAGTTTCTGATGATGGAAGTACATGGAAAGATGAGCAGTATGTCATGCGCGGCTCTGTTCCTGAAGTGATATATTTCAATAATAAATATTATATGTTTGTCATGGGAAAGTGCCTGATGTATGTTTCAGATAATGGGATTCAGTTTAATGAAATGAATTATACCCTGAAAGCAGACAATCTCCCGGAAGATTTCAAAGATTTTGGAGTGGATCCGACAGCAGCGGTCGTCAATGGAACAATACATCTCTTTTTTTATGAACCAGAGCAAACAGCGCAGCCAGTCGTTGCCGCGTCAATAAAAGGAGACCACAAGATAATTCAATATGTTTCAGAAGATGCAGTGACGTGGAAGCGCGTGGGAGAAGCGATTGCGGTGTCGGGCATTACAGATCCTGACATTGTTTATTATGGGAATGAATGGTATCTTTTCATGAGTATAGGACAAAGTGCAAAAGGAGCAGTGTCAAAAGATGCTGTGACGTTTTCTTTGCTGAATAATGGGAATGCTGTCGAGACACAAGGAGGAGTTCCTGACACTATTGTCTTTAATGGCGTGATGAATATGTATGCGCATAGGGATGAGAATGGAGTAACAGTCATAAAGCGATTCACTTCAACAGATGGCATAGCGTGGCAAGATAAAGGCACTGTTCTGGAAGATGGGGAAGCGCCAAGTGTTGTGCAGCTTCCTGACGGCACATTCAGGATGTATTATGTCAAACGGTTGAGTGAGGAAAAGTATAAAGCGTTGGTTGCAGAATAGTAAAGTGATTTTCACTTATTACTCCTAGCAAGGTGGGGAAGCACTGCTTTCTCAGCTTTGCGAAGATGTTCCCTATATGTCGAAAGAGAAATGTGCATCATCTTCGCAAGCATCTGGAGTTCAATTTTTCGTGGATAATTATAATATCCTTCTTGAATTGCAAGATCTAACGCTTTCTTCTGTTTTGTACTTATTTTTGGCATGATTTGTGGGAAAAAGATTTCTGTAAGTTTTGTTTTTCGAAGCTGTAGAATCTTAAAATGATAAAGATCTTTTGTATTCGATTTAAGAAAAGAGATGAAATGGGTAATGTCCTCGCGATCCCAAGCGCAAACTTCCCAATGTTCATATCCTTTTTCATCGACAAATACAGGTTTTGTATGAAAAATCTTCTTTTCTACATGAGAAAGCTGTCCTGGAAATGCTTTCTTCTCTTTTGTCTTGTAGAGAAAAAAAACAGTATTCTGATTAATTTCAATGCGCACGACTGCTTTATCTTTTTTAAGGTCATGAAGAAATGCAGCAACATTCTTTTCAGTGCCATTTATTTTTTCAAAATGAAGTGCGTAAGTAAATCCTTTTTCAGAGTATGAATCCAAAGGGTATCCTGTTGATGTGCAGTGAAATTTTTTGCATCTATTTCCAATAATGCAATTGTGTTGCAATGCGAGACGAAGGAGCCACATAGCCATGAAACAAGAAGTACTTGTTTATATTATTTTGCTTTAGCCGCACTATAGCGGGTAAAAAAAGATATAATAAATGAGTGTTACTATGGCTATGATCACGGATAATTATGGGGAAGTTGGAACTTGTGCAGAAGACACTGGTTGCCTTCATGCTGCGTCAATGCGTTCAGTCTATTAATAGTTCTCGATCTTTTGTTAAAATTATTTTCTTTTTTTCTAATGAAAAATTAAATCTATATTCAAGGGGGTTAGGAATATGAACGAAGGAAATAGAAGAATCTATGAACAGAATATGGGGTATCTTGAACAGTTAGGTATTGGGGAAAAAATCGTTCCAATATACGATAATTTTCTCAAGCTGCGGGCAGCGCTTATGTGCATGGGTGTTGGTCCATCAGTATTAACCAGAGAGCTTGCACAAATCGTAAATCCTTCTGGAGAAAAAAGAACAGGAAATGTAGGTTTGCCAGTAGAATTTAGAAGTACGTATCGAAATGATAATCCAGATAGTCGTCCATTTCTATTGAGTCTTCCTACTTCTGTTGTATACAAAGGATTGCAAGTTGGTGATCGTGATTTTACCGTATCATCTCCTTTTGGCTTAAAAGGATCTGTTAACAATATTGCCCTTACTCTTCAAGGAAAAAAAATAATTGGGTTGAATCTCTATGAACAGCCAGATTGGATTAACCAAACAACAACATCAGGAAAACCAATGACTGCGATGTTTCTTCCAGAAGCAGGAGATAATCTTATGGGCGCAACACGGGCAAATGGTGGCTGTGAGTATTTTGGACGAAAAGAAGCGTGTGGATTTTGCGGCTTAGATCCATTAAAAGGTGGTGATGGAAAAACACCGCAAGATTTTGCAGAGGTTGCAGCAGCAGCATACGCAGAGCGTCCAAAAACAACATCAGTAACGCTTACTGCGGGAAATACATACACACAAATTCGAGGACTGGAACAATATCTTCGATTCATTGCTGCGATTAGCCAAGCAGTCAATGCAAAAGGAATCAAACCATGGATTGAAGTGGAAGCATCTCCTCCTGATTTTGAAAGAGCAGGAACAGAAGCATATCGAACAATTGATGCGCTCATTGAAGCAGGAGTTACTTCGTTTATCTCAAATATGGAACAATATTCTGCAAAAGCAAGAGCATCTGCGTTGCCGGCGAAATCAAAAATATCGTATGGTGACTATGCAACATTTTTCAACTACTTGCGTGAAAAAAGAATTCCTGCATCGAGTGTTTTAATTGTTGGATTGGATGACAGTGACGAAAACATTGTGCAAGGTGCAAAGTTCCTCACAGAAAATGGAGCATATCCAATCATTCTTCCATTTAGACCACGGGGAAAATATGGAGCAAGAGATCCGATAAATCCAAATAGATTATACAATGTCTCTCTTGAAATCGCGGATATTGTCAGAGCAGCAGGAATCTTTCCATTATCTCCTGGATGTGCAAAATGCGGGGGATGTTCTATGGATGTGCAGGCAACAATACGAGCATATCAAAGAGAATCTCTAATAGGTGTAGAAGCTGTTGTAAGGTGAAAAGATGGTGATTAAAACGCAAGACCTTGCGGCATATATGTTTCCAAGTATTATGGAAGTGCCGATAACTCCTTTAATGAAAGGCAGCGGGCTTTCATATGGCGCAGCAGCAGGAGTTGTCGTCACAAATCCAGATGAAGTAAAGGTGCTAGACAGCAGCAAAAAAGGAATTTATGCGGCAACAAAAATGCGTGCAGAAGATCTTGTAGTGATGAATGATTCAAGAATTGCAGGTCTTGTGATTACAGATGCTGATGAAGCATGCCACGAAACAGTCATCACGCGAGGTGCAGGAAAGTCGCTTGTTGCAAATGCGAGTCTCAACGAGAGAGCAGGGCAATTTGTAACTATAGACGGAACATCAGGAAAAATTTACGAAGGCATTTTGGATTGTACAACTCCAGATATTGCTAGCACCTCTTTCCAACAAATGATACAAGAATTAGTAAAAGAAACCGGAATCATCGTTCGTGCAAATGCGGACACGCCAGAACAGGCGAGAAAAGCAAGATTATTTGGTGCGCAGGGTCTCGGTCCTGTACGAACAGAATATATGTTTTACACAGGAGAAAGACTTCCATTGATGCAGCGATTTATTCTGATGCGTGATGAAAGTTGTCTGGAAAGATTAAGTGAATTACAAACAGCAGACTTTAGTGGAATTTATCGAGAGATGTCTGGTTTTCCTGTAGGAATACGGCTTTTTGATCCACCCTTTAATGAGTTCTGTCCGAAGACTAGGGAACAAAGAGAAAAAACAGCAAAGGTGTTAGGAATATCTAAGAGAGAGCTTGAACAAAGAATTGAAAGATTTAGTGAAGATAATCCAATGCTTGGATTGCGTGGTGTTAGCTTAGGTATTTTATATGAAGAAGTCTACAAAATGCAGCTCTATGCGGCGTTTAATGGGGCAGCAGATGCAAAATACAAAGGACTAAATCCAAAACCAGAAATTACAGTTCCATTTGTTGCGTTGCCAAAAGAAATGAAAGCGATGAGAAGAATGATTGATGATGTTGCGGCAGAAGTTTCAAGAAGAAGAGAAATGAGAATTCCATATACAGTAACTGCGATGATAGAGCTTCCTGCTGCTTGTTATCAGGCAGAAGGAATTGCTGGTTATGTTGATGGATTTTCTTTTGGAACAAATGATCTTGCGCAAACAACATATGGGTTCAGCAGAACAGATTTGGCAAGAATGTTTGTTGAGTATAAAGAAAGAGGAATTCTTGAAAAAAGTCCGTTTGTTGCACTAACAGAGCCTCTTCTGGAAGTAATTCGTGTTGGTGTTGAAAGAGGAAGGAGAGGAAATCCTTCGTTACAAATCGGAATTTGTGGAGAGCAGGCAGGAGATCCATCTTCTTTAAGAAAATGTTACGAACTTGGAATGAATTATGGTTCTTGTTCACCGTTTAGAGTTCCATTTGTCTATCAGGCATTTCAGAGGGAAGTACAATGAAGTTTTTTGCAACGTGGTATCCCTACGATTCAGGGATGGAAATGCAAAAATTATTTGCAGTCATTGAAAAAGCAGAGAAAGATGGCTTTGCAGGATTTGAAGTAGTTCCTCCAATTGAACTTCTTCCAGAATACAACAAGAATACATCCTTTTTTCTGGGCAAGAATCTTCTCTTTACAGTTCACTTTGATTATCTTGGGACAAATTTGTGTTCTAAAAATAAAGGCATCAAAGAAGAGAGCATAAGACAACTCAGAGAAACAATAGTGTTTGCAGGGAAAATAAAAGCAAAAGCTGTTGTTTTTCACCCGGGAATGTATTATGAAGAAGAGAATCCAGAAGTTGCAGTAACAAGACTTATAGGAGTGCTTCCATCTCTTCTGAAATTTGCAAAAGAGAATAATGTTGTGCTTGCAATAGAAAATATGGAAAATAAGAAGCAGCAGCTTTGTATCTCTCCTGAGCAAGTTATGGAATTTTTACAAAAATTTCCAGATCTCATGATGTGTTTTGATATTGCGCATGCGCTTTATACAAATCAAAAAAAGAATTTTGCGGAAGAATTTTGGAGAGCATGTAAAGAAAGAGTTGTAGAAGTACATATGAGTGGCATCAAAGAAGGAATGCCGCATTATAAAGTAAATCTCGGGGAGAGCTCAATAGACCTCACCTCCTTTATTCAGCAGCTGAAAGAATTTTCAGGTCTTGTAAAACTTGAAAATTTAAACTATGAAGATATAGTACTTTCAAAAAAATATGTTGAGCAGAAATTAGGTGAATCCCAATGATTCGTGCGCGAAGTGAGCTGTACAGTATCAGTGCGTATCAGCAATATCTAAAAAAAAGAGAAGGAAATATTCGTCTTGATTTTAATGAGAATACAAATAGTCCAAGCCCAAAAGTTATTCGCGCAATTCAAAAAATAGATGGCGAAAGCGTAAGCATGTATCCGAATCCAGAATTATTAAAAGAAAAGCTTGCATCTTTTCTGAAGCTGAAAAAAGAACAAGTGCTGTTGGCAAATGGAAGTGATGAAGCGATCTTATTAATTTTATACTCTTTTTTAGAAAAAGGAGATAAGATTATTATTCCTAATCCAACATTCCCTATGTATGAATTATACGCTGCAAGTATCGGTGCAAAAATAAAAAAAGTAGAATATAATACTGATTTGACATTTCCTACAAAAAGAATAGAAGCAGAAATAACTCCTGATACAAAAATAATAATTTTAGTGAGCCCAAATAATCCAACATGAACTGTCATTGCAAGAGCAGATATTGAACAGATTATAAAAAAAGCAAAAGAGGTTTGTTGTTTGGTGGTTCTTGACGAAGCGTATTGGCAGTATTATGGAAAGACAAACTATAATTTCATAATGAAGTATGACAATGTGATTATATTGCAGACCTTTTCAAAAGCATATGGATTAGCAGGAGTAAGAATAGGATATGCAATAGCGCAAGAGTCAGTACTTAGTATTTTGGAAAAATTAAGACCTCCTTATTCAATTAACATGACCGCAATTATAGCTGCAACAGTTGCTCTTGATGATCAAGAGTATGTAAATTCTTATGTGAAGGAAGTTTCTGAAGCAAAACAACTGCTTGAGAAATTTGCAAGAGAGAATAATATAATTATATATCCAACGGGATCTAATTTTTGTATCATGAAAGTAGGAGATAAAAATAAGGAGATTATAACCGCACTTAAAAAAGAAGGAATTGTGCTTCGTGAACTAACAGATTCGCAGATTCTGGGGGGATGTATTCGTATTGGCATAGGAAACAAAGAACAGACATTCATATTAATAAGTGCATTAAAAAGGATTCTAGAAAAAAATAAATTTTAAAAAACCTACAAATTCTCCCCAACAAACACAGCCAAATCAATCAAGCGACAGGCATATCCATATTCATTGTCATACCATGCAAGCACTTTGACCATGTTGTCGCCAATCACCTGCGTAGACAATAAATCAACAATCGCGGAATGATGATTGCCAATAAAATCAGAAGAAACAAGTGGTTTGACAGTGACGCCAAGATATTCGTTTGCAGAAGCAACAAATTTCTCGTTCACTTCTTCAGCAGTCACATTCTGACGCAAAGTACAAACCAAATCAACAACTGAAACAGTCGGGACAGGAACGCGCATCGCAATGCCAGTTAATTTGCCGGCAAGTGATGGAATGACTTTTCCAACAGCGATAGCAGCGCCAGTCGTCGTGGGAATAATGTTGACAGAAGCGGTTCGCGCCCGCCGTAAATCTTTTTTGTGCGAATTGTCAATAATATTCTGGTCATTGGTGATTGCATGAATAGTGGTCATGAACCCTTTTTCAATGCCAAATTCTTTTTCTAAAACAGCGGCAACAGGAGCAAGACAATTCGTTGTGCAGGAGGCGCAAGACAAGACATTTTCTTTTGTTTCAAGCCATTTTTCATGATTGACACCAATGACATACGTGCCGCATCCTTTGCTGGGAGATGAGATAATTACTTTTTTCACGTCATTTTCCAAATGCAGCGCAGCTTGTTCTTTTTTTGTAAATTTGCCAGTGCATTCTAAAACAATATCCACAGAAACAGAGTTCCACGGAATGTTTGCAGGATCATCTTCGCGAAACACAGTAATTTTTTCAGAATTGACACGGATATGATCTTCTTCTACTGCAACAGTGCCAGAAAATTTGCCGTAAGTAGAGTCATGTTCAAAGAGCAGTGCGTGGCTTTCCATGTCAGCTCTGCTGTTGATCGCGACAACTTTGATTTTATCTTTGTATGCAGGTAATTGACAAATGCGTAATGCAAGCCGTCCAATTCTGCCAAAACCGTTGATGCCTACTTTTATCATAGAACAGAAGAAAAATGCTTGATTTATATTGTTTATTTTATGAGAAAGTTTATAAATATACTTGCATATCAAGTGCATATCAAATACACGTGGTGGTACAATATGGTTTATGCAAGAATTTCCTTAAATGAACATGCAAATAAAGTACTCAATGTCATCAAAGCTAAGTTTGATTTGCGTGATAAGTCTGAAGCAATAAATAAATTTATTGAAATGTTTGGTGATGAGGTAGTAGAAAAAGAAGCGAGCGACCAATATATTAAAACCGTTTTGCAAATTGAAAAACAGCATTTCAAAAAATATGGTCGTCGGAAGATGAGTGCGCAAGAATTAGATAAAATATGTGGGATCAATTAAAGGGGATTCTATGTTTGACTTTGATCTAACGGATGAATTGAAGATAATTCTAAGAAAATTAAGTCAGAAAGATAGAAAAAAAGTAGAGATAATAAACAAAAAGATCAAAGAAATTATAAGCAGCGATGAGGAGAGCATTGACCACTATAAAAACCTAAGAAATAATCTCAAACATTTGAAGCGTGTTCACATAGACAAACATTTTGTTTTGACATTTAGCGTTGACAAAGAAAATAATTTTATCTTGTTTGTAGATTTTGATCATCATGATAATGTGTATTAAACAATCCTTCTCAATTCTTCTGGAATCTTTTTCCAGTCATCCAAAAACTTTTGCAATCCAGAATCAGTCAACGCGTGTTTGAACAATTGATCAATAATTGCAGGCGGACAAGTAGCGACATCTGCGCCGGAAATCGCGCATTGTTTGACATGATCCGGATGGCGAATCGAAGCAGCCAAAATCTGTGTTTGAAAGTCGTAATTGTCATACACTGTTCGAATTTCATCAATCAAATCCATACCAGTCTGTCCAATATCATCAAGTCTGCCGATAAAGGGACTGACATAGGTTGCGCCAGCTTTTGCGCAGAGCAATGCTTGGTTTGCGCTGAACACTAAGGTGCAGTTTGTTTTGATGCCGTGGCTAGAAAAATATTTTATCGCGCGAATGCCGTCAGGAGTCATCGGCACTTTGACAACAACATTCTTATGAATCTTCACTAATTCTTGTCCTTCGCGAATCATGCCGTCATAATCAGTTGCAACAACTTCGGCACTGACGGGTCCATCAACAATCTGGCAAATATCACGAACAACCTCTTTGAAATTCTTTCCTGCTTTCAAAACAAGAGAAGGATTTGTCGTGACGCCGTCAATAATTCCCAAACTATTCAATCGTTTAATCTCAGTAATGTCTGCTGTGTCAATGAAGAGTTCCATGAGAGAGAGAAAGAGGATACTCTTTTTATGTCTTTTCTTCTCTTTGTTCGTATTTTCTCAAAAAAATCCCAGCTAAGTTCGAGTTCAGGATGGATTTTGCAAAGAAAAGCAAACAAGCATTGATGGTTTGCTATTTTCTTTTTGTCAAAGCGAATCAATGCATCCATCTGCTTCACAGTCACAATATGTTTCCTCTAGTGTTTTCTGTTTAGGCATGTATGGTCACCTCTGCAAAATCTAAATTCCCTTTGACGATGTATCCTTGCACTATATTTGTCAGCAATCTTGTTAACAGGTCGAATGCCATTGGCTACTGCAACCTTGGTAATGTCGTCGGCCGTCTCGTCGGGGTAGCGCCGGAGGCGCAAAAGACGCGGAGCGCCAGCGCAAAAAATTTGGACAGACTCGTCAATGTCAGACTTCCTCTTTCTGCTCTGAAGGGGTTGGAAGGGGAAACAGACAGTTTTGTCTACAAAGGTCGTACGTACAGATTAGACAAATAATTCTTGACACTTTTTCTCTTTGCTTTTTTTAATATTCTTGTATGCCATCATACACACTCATCGCGAAATCAACATCTTTATCGCCGTACGTAATCGCGGCAACAGCGGCGCACATCTTCAATGCAGAAGCTAAATCTTTCTGATGAATATTTCTTCCTGTTGCGTTTCCAGATGCGCCGCTGACGTGAATTTGTTTGTACAGTGTCTGCAAAAATTTGCGAACATCAGT